>JBAUOM010000901.1:0-10551 GCA_049579765.1 Xanthobacteraceae bacterium | reverse complement strand
GCCGCATGCCGCGCAAGGGCCGGCTGTTCGCGCTCGAGCCGCTCGCGGGCGCGGCCCGCGATGCCCCGCGCTTTCCCACCGGCCTCGCCGCATTCGACCGCGTCACCGGCGGCGGCTTCGTGCGCGGTTCGGTGTTGCTCCTCGGCGGTGATCCCGGGATCGGCAAATCGACGCTGCTGTTCCAGGTCGCCGCGGCACTGGCCGGCCGCAACCAACCGGTCGTTTACATTTCCGGCGAGGAAGCCGTCGCGCAGGTGCGGCTGCGCGCCGAGCGGCTCGGCCTTGCGGGCGGCCTCGTCGGACTGGCCTCGGAGACCGCGATCGAGGACATCGTGGCGACATTGGCCGAAGGCGAGACGCCGCGGCTCGTCATCATCGATTCGATCCAAACCATGTGGACCGACATGGTCGAATCCGCGCCGGGCACGGTGACGCAGGTGCGTGCGAGCGCGCAGGCCCTGATCCGCTTCGCCAAGCGCTCGGGCGCCGCCGTGATGCTTGTCGGCCACGTCACCAAGGACGGCCAGATCGCGGGGCCGCGCGTGGTCGAGCACATGGTCGACGCGGTACTGTCGTTCGAAGGCGAAGGCTCACATCAGTTTCGCATCCTGCGCGCGGTCAAGAACCGCTTCGGCCCGACCGACGAGATCGGTGTGTTCGAGATGACCGGCGGCGGGTTGCGCGAGATCGCCAACCCGTCCGAGCTCTTTCTCTCCGAGCGCGATCTCGGCTCGCCCGGCACCGCGGTCTTCGCCGGCATCGAGGGCAGCCGGCCGCTGCTGGTCGAGATCCAGGCGCTGGTTGCGCCGACCTCGCTGGGAACGCCGCGGCGCGCGGTGAACGGCTGGGATGCGAACCGGCTGTCAATGGTGCTGGCGGTGCTCGAAGCTCATTGCGGCGTACGGCTCTCGGGACACGACGTCTACCTCAATGTCGCGGGTGGACTGCGCATCCAGGAGCCCGCGGCCGACCTCGCCGCCGCGGCTGCGCTCGTCTCGTCTCTTGCCGATGCGGCGTTGCCGGCCGATGCGGTCTATTTCGGCGAGATCTCCCTTTCCGGCGCCGTGAGGCCGGTGGCGCAGGCCGCCGCCCGGCTCAAGGAGGCGCAAAAGCTCGGTTTCGCCCGCGCCGTCCTTCCCGAGACGGCGCGCTCGGAAGGGGCGAGCGAACCGGGCCTCGCGCTTCGCTCCGTCACCAGCCTGGCCGACCTCGTCGCCGACATCGCGGGACAACGGAGGCGAGATGACGCAGCAGAGCGGACGGATGACAGGCGCCGGAAGACATGGAGGAGCGACAGGGAGCGAAAAGCGGACGCCGGGTGACGGGGGGCCGCCCCAACGGCAGTCGCGGCGGCCCGCGTGCATCGTGATCCGACGCCGGGATGATTGCGGGCGATTGTACCGCGCCGAAGGCATCGAAACCATGATCGCTCTCGACGAAGGAGGCCGGCGCGCCGAGGAAGCCGCCATTCGTCCGTCCACGCGCCACCTCTGGGGTGCAACAACCAGGCGCAACAATACGGATGACTGCGCTGCCCCATCCGGCTATACCGGCGCTCGCATCGGCCGGCAGGCCGATAACTGACGCCGATCAACAAGTTTGGGGCGATTCCTCCGCGAGGGCTTGCCGGGCGAACGTGGTGCGCCGAGTCTGGTACAGGTCCCCTCGCCGATTCGACCGGCCGCATCCTGGAAGGATCAGAGAACCGCAACTTATGCCCATTACCCTCCTCGACGTCATCCTGATCGGGGTCATGCTGATCTCGGCGTTGCTTGCGATGATCCGCGGCTTCATGCGTGAAATCCTGTCGATCGCCGCCTGGGTGATCGCGGCACTGGTGACGCTCTATTCTTATGCAAAGCTGCTGCCGTTCGCGAAGTCGTATTTCAACAACGACATCATCGCGGCGGGAGTGGTGATCGGAGGCACCTTTCTAGGCACGTTGCTGATCGTGTCCATCATCACGGTGCGGTTCTCCGACATGATCCTGGACAGCCGCATCGGCGCGCTCGACCGCACCCTCGGTTTTCTCTTCGGGCTCGCGCGCGGGCTGATCATCGTGGTGATAGCATTCCTGTTTTTCGCCTGGTTGGTGCCCGATCGCAGCCAACCGGAGTGGGTCCGTGGCGCCAAGTCACGGGTCGTTCTGCAGGGCACCGGCGACTGGCTGATGTCGATGTTGCCGGACGATCCGGAAAGCACCATCTTGAAGCGGTTGAAGAAGCCGAAGCCGGAAGAGGACGAGCAGGCGCCGGGTCAGAGATCGGGCCTCGATAGCCCGACCGAGCCGGGCGGATACGGCTCGTCGGACCGCTCGGGCATGCAGCAGCTGATCCGAGGCAAGACCCCCGCACGGTGACGGGGAACAACCAGGAGGTGAGCGACATGGCCGAGACTCCTAGCGACGCCGGGCTCGATCTCGGCCGGGGCCGGATGCCGCCGACCTCGGCCGATCGCGAAGCGTCGAACCGGGGCTGGTCCGAGTTCCGCGGAGCATCGGATTCAGCTGAGCCCGAGTTCGACGACCGGTTGCGCGAGGAGTGCGGCGTGTTCGGGATATTCGGGCATCCCGACGCGGCGGCGATCACCGCGCTCGGCCTGCACGCGCTCCAGCACCGCGGGCAGGAGGCGGCCGGCATCGTCTCCTTCGACGGCAAGCGCTTCCACTCGGAGCGCCGGATGGGCCTCGTCGGCGACAACTTCTCGCGCCGCGAGGTGATCGAGCGCCTCCCCGGCATGTCGGCCATGGGCCACGTGCGCTACTCGACCACCGGCGAGACCATCCTGCGTAACGTGCAGCCGCTGTTCGCCGAGCTCGACGGCGGCGGCCTGGCGATCGGCCACAACGGCAACCTGACCAACGGACTCACCCTGCGTCGCCAGCTGGTGCGCGACGGCGCCATCATGCAGTCGACGAGCGATACCGAGGTCATCCTCCATCTCGTCGCCCACGCCAGTCGCAACCGCTTCATCGACCGCTTCATCGAAGGGCTGCGCCAACTCGAGGGCGCCTATGCCTTCGTCGGCCTCACCAACAAGAAGCTCATCGGCGCGCGCGATCCGCTCGGCATCCGCCCGCTCGTGATCGGCCGGCTCGACGGCCACCCCATCCTCGCCTCCGAGACCTGCGCGCTCGACATCATCGGCGCGAAATACCTTCGCGACGTGGAGAACGGCGAGGTCGTCGTGTTCGACGAAGACGGCATGCACTCGCACAAGCCGTTCCCGCCGATGGCGCCGCGGCCGTGCATCTTCGAATACATCTATTTCGCGCGCCCGGATTCCATCGTCGGCGGCCGCAACGTCTACGACGTGCGCAAGACCATGGGGGCGCAGCTCGCGCGCGAGGCGCCGGCCGCGGCCGACGTGGTGATCCCGGTTCCGGATTCCGGGGTTCCGGCGGCCATCGGCTACGCCCAGGAATCGGGCATTCCCTACGAGCTCGGCATCATCCGCAACCACTATATCGGGCGCACCTTCATCGAACCGAGCCAGCAAATCCGCCAGCTGGGCGTGCGCCTCAAGCACAGCGCCAACCGCGCCGTGGTCAACGGCAAGCGCATCGTGCTCATCGACGACTCCATCGTGCGCGGCACGACCTCGGTCAAAATCGTGCAGATGATGCGCGACGCGGGCGCGACCGAGGTACATTTCCGCATCGCCTCGCCGCCGATCACGCATTCCGACTACTACGGCATCGACACGCCGGAGCGCGACAAACTCTTGGCCGCGACCCACGACCTCGAGGGCATGCGCCGGTTCATCGGCGCCGATTCGCTTGCGTTCCTGTCGGTCGAGGGAATCTACCGCGCCATGGGTTTCGAGCAGCGCGATCCGCTGCGCCCGCAGTTCACCGATCACTGCTTCACCGGCGACTACCCGACCGCGCTGACCGATCAGGCCGGGCAGGATGCTTCGCCGCGGCAATTGTCGCTGCTCGCCGAGGCGAGCTGACGCACGGCGTGCCCCCTCCTCCCCTCGCCGACCGGATCGCGCTCGTCACCGGGGCTTCGCGCGGCATCGGCCATGCGGCCGCGCTCGCGCTGGCGAAGGCCGGCGCGCACGTCGTCGCCGTCGCGCGCACGGTCGGCGGTCTTGAGGAACTCGACGACGCGATCAGGGGCGTGGGCGGCTCGGCCACCCTGGTGCCCCTCGACCTCAAGGATTATGCCGGGATCGACCGCCTCGCCCTCGCCTTGCACGGACGTTTCGGCCGCCTCGACGCGCTTGTCGGCAATGCCGGCATTCTCGGCCCGCTCTCGCCGCTCGGCCATGTCGACGCCGCGGCCTGGGACGAGGTGATGGCGGTCAACGTCACCGCCAACTGGCGGCTCCTGCGCGCCATGGACCCGCTGCTGAAAGCCTCCGACGCCGGGCGCGCGGTGTTCGTCTCGTCGGGCGTGGCGGCGCTGGCGCTGGCTTACTGGGGGCCCTATGCCGCCTCGAAAGCCGCGCTCGAGGTGCTCGCGCGCACCTATGCGGCGGAAACGGCGACGACCAATGTGCGCGTGAACCTGCTCACGCCGGGACCGATCCGCACCCGCATGCGCGCGCAGGCGATGCCGGGGGAGGACCCGATGACGCTCGATCCCCCCGACAAGGTGGCGGAGAAGATCGTCGAACTGTGCCTGCCCGGCATGCAGGAAAGCGGCAAGCTCTACGCCTATCCGCAGCGCAGGTTCCTGGAGTTCCGCCCGCCGTCCTGATTGCAGCTGGGCTGGGCAGAGCTACGTGCGCGCTTTCGCTTTCGCGTAGGGGTTCTTCTTCTCCCGCAGCGTGAGCCGGATCGGCGTGCCGGGCAGTTCGAAGCTTTCGCGCAGACTGTTGACGAGATAGCGCCGGTAGGCGTCCGGCACGGCGTCGGCGCGGCTTGCGAACAGCACGAAGCTCGGCGGCCGGCTTTTCGCCTGCGTGACGTAATCGAGACGGATGCGGCGACCTGAAACCGCCGGCGGCGGATGCGAGGCGACGACCTCGGCGAGCCAGCGATTGAGCGCGCTCGTTCCCACGCGTCGGTTCCACACCGCGTGGGCCTCGACGACCGCGCACATCAGCCGATCGAGCCCCTCGCCGGTGAGGCCCGAGACGGCGACAACCGGGACGCCTTTGACTTGCGGCAGCCAATGGTCGGTCTCCTCGCGCAGCTTCTTGATCGCGCCGGCGCGGCGCTCGACCAGATCCCATTTGCTCATGGCGATGACCAGCGCGCGCCCCTCGCGTTCGACCAGATCGGCGATGCGAAGATCCTGCTCCTCGAACGGCTGTTGCGTGTCCATCAGCAGCACCACCACCTCGGCGAAGCGCACGGCGTTGAGCGCGTCGGCCACCGAGAGTCTTTCGAGCTTCTCCTCGATCCTGGCGCGGCGTCGCAGCCCGGCGGTGTCGTGGATACGGAACCGCCGATCCGCCCAAGTCACGTCGACGGCGATGGCGTCGCGGGTGATGCCGGCCTCGGGCCCCGTGAGCAGCCGCTCCTCGCCAAGCAGCCGATTGACCAGCGTGGATTTCCCGCAATTGGGGCGGCCGACCACCGCAATGCGGATGGGCGCCGCCGGCTCAACCGTGCCGCCCGCATGCGCGTCATCGCCGCGTTCCTCAGCGGCCGGCAGCGCGGTGGCGTCCGGCAACGCCGAGCGCAACGCGGCATAGAGATCGGCGAGACCCTCGCCATGCTCAGCCGAGATGGCGACCGGTTCTCCGAGTCCGAGCTCGTAGGCTTCGAGCACGCCGGCCGGCGCCGCCCGGCCCTCGCTCTTGTTGGCGACCACGATCGTGGGCTTGCCGGCTCGGCGCACGACATCGGCGAAGGCGCGATCGGCGGGAGTTACCCCCGCGCGCGCGTCGATAAGGAACAGAACCGCATCGGCGCCCGCGATCGCGGCCCGGGTCTGCTCCTGCATGCGGCCAGCCAAGCTCGCCGGCGCAGCCTGTTCGAGGCCCGCCGTATCGATGACGCCGAATGCGATGTCGCCGAGCTGCCCCCGGCCTTCGCGCCGGTCGCGCGTGACGCCGGGAAGATTGTCGACCAACGCGAGGCGTCTGCCCACCAGGCGATTGAACAGCGTCGACTTGCCGACATTCGGCCGTCCGACAATGGCGACCGTAAAGCTCATGTCCGGCGCAATCCGTTGTCGCCGCGCTCTCTGCCCGGCGGCGGCAATCGACGCAATCAGCGCGGCGCGGTCGGCGGCGGGTCGGGCCAGGCGACGCCGCCTGACGGCTGGCCGGCGCTCGGCCACGCCGTCGTCGGCTGCGGACGCATCGGCGGAGGATCGGGCCACTGGACCTGGGACGGCGAATGCGGCTGCGCCTGCGCTTGCGGCGGGGCCTCCGACTGGGCCTGCGCCGGCGCCGGCGGCGGGCGAACGGTAACGGCGGTCGGGGTCGATTCGTCTTTCGGCTTCGCCACGAGCTTCGGTTTCGGCTTTGGTTTCGGTTTGGCCTCCGCCTTGGCTTCCGATTTGGTGTCCGGCTTGGGTTGGGCCGCGTCCGCTTGCTGCGCGGCAGGCTCGGCCTGCTCGGGAGCCGTGTGGCCCTTCACCAGCTCCTCAGGCACCCCCTGCGGCACCCCGGGCGTGCCCTCCGGGAACACCGCTTTGCGCTCGCCCGGCAGCTTCTTCTTGGTGTTGAAGATTTCCATATCGAAGATGGTGGTGGGATCGAAGCTGCTCGGATCGAAGCTTCCGCAGCCCGCCAGGGCGAGGCCGAGCGCCAACACCGATGCGGTGAAGATCCCGCGCGCGAAACGGTTCATCATGCGCCCCCTCAACATGCGTCCCCTCAACCCTTGCTCTCGCCGGGGCCCAACGCCATCAGCATCTCGACCCGCGAGCGGGTGGCGGCAGGCGTCTGCGCATCCGTCATGATCATATCGGACCACCGCTTTGCCGCCGCGCTGTCGCTGGCGCGCCAAGCGGCGAGCACCAGGAATTCGCGCGCCGTGTAGCGGAACGTGCGATCGTTTGCCGCCAGCGGCTCCAGCCGCTCGCGCGCCTCGGCGAAGGACCCGGCATCGACCAGAAGTGCGCCGGCGCGTAGCGCCGCGAGATCCCGCAGCACGGGGCCGACCGCGCCATTGGCCGCGATCTTGTCGTAGGCCGCGATGGCTGCCTTGGGATCGGTCTGCGCGAGCTCCGCCGCTTCGCGCAGGCGGGCCAGATCGCGATACCCGGCGGTTCCGTCGGCGATGATCTTGGCGAATGCGGCCTCGGCCTCGCCGCGCTTGCCTTCTTCGGTCAGCGTCGCGGCCGCCTCGAAGGCGGCACCGCTCTCGGCGGCCTTCTTGGCCTCCCACCATTCATAGCCGCGCCAAACGCCGACGCCGATCACGGCCGCAATGGCGGCCGCGACGGCATAGTGGCCGTAGCGCTCCCACAGCTTCTTGAGCTGCTCGCGGCGGACTTCCTCGTCGACTTCCTGGAAGATATCGGACACGAACTTTTCCGCCCCACCCGCGCTCGGCAATGTCGATCCTACCGCCGCCGATTACCCCATTGATGTGGCATAGGCAAGGCAGAACCGCCCCGGGTGCGCGATGCTAACCCATTGGATAATAATGCTACTTTCCCTTCGTCCGGAGCGGATAGACATGCTCGGGGCCGGGAAAGGCGCGGGCGCGAACATCTGCCGCATAGGCCGCCACCGCAGCCTCGATGGAGGGGCCGAGCTCGCCGTAGCGCTTGACGAATTTCGGCACCCGCGGCGAAAGCCCGAGCATGTCCTCGAGCACGAGAATCTGGCCGTCGCAGGCCACGCTGCCGCCGATGCCGATGGTCGGGATCGCGACCCGGCCCGTGATCCGACGCGCGAGCGGTTCCGCCACCGCCTCGATCACCACCGAGAAGGCGCCCGCGTCGGTGACGGCGCGGGCATCGTCCTCGATCGGCCCCCAGTCCGCCACGTCGCGACCTTGCGCCCGGAACGAGCCGATGGTGTAGATCGACTGCGGCGTGAGGCCGATGTGCCCCATGACCGGCACCCCGCGCTCGACCAGGAAGCCGATGGTCTCGGCCATGCGGCGACCGCCTTCGACCTTGATGGCGCCGCAGCCGGTCTCCTTCATCACCCGCGCGGCCGACGCGAACGCCTGCTCCTTCGAGGCCTCGTAGGAGCCGAACGGCATGTCGACCACCACGAGGGAGCGCTTCGATCCGCGCATCACCGCGCGCCCTTGCAGGATCATCATGTCGAGGGTGACCGGCACGGTGGTCTCGAGCCCGTGCATCACCATGCCCAGCGAGTCGCCGACCAGAATGAGATCGCAGTGGCGATCGAGCAGGCGGGCGGTATGCGCGTGGTAGGACGTGAGGCAGACGATCGGGTCGCCGCCCTTGCGCGCGCGGATGTCGGGCGCGGTGAGCCGTTTGATCTCGTCCTGTACCGACATGGTCGAGCACTCTAATGGGCCGGCGTGCCGAACACCGCGACGCCGACCACCAGGGGATGAAAGACAAGCCCCAACGCGAGGTATAGCAGCGTGCCGACCACCAGCGCGATGATGTCGTTGCGGTGCCCGTCGACCGGGATCCGCGGCGCGCCGGGATCGGTGCGGTGCTTGAGCGTGATGCGATCATAGACCGCCCAGGCGAGGAACGAGCCGAACAGCACGATCGAGCCGAGATCGCCGTTCGAGATCAGGTGCGCCGCGGCCCAGGTCTTCACGCCCACCAGCATCGGGTGCTTGAGCGCGCGCCAGATATTGCCGCGCGCATAGGCCGCGACGACGCAAATGCTCGCCGGCCACATCAGGAACTGGGTGATGTAATAGGTCCACCATGGCGGCGACCAGACATCGATCCAGCCGGTTGCGCGATAGCGGCCGAAGCCGTAGCCGACCAGGATGAGACCGACGAGCGAGACGAGGCTCATCAGCCCTTTGTAGGGCCCCTCCCCGATGCGCGCGATCACGGCGGCACGCGGCGCGCGCAGGGTCACGAAGACATGGGCGCCGAGGAACAGTACCAGCCCGATTACCAGCATACCCATGGCTAACCCCGCCCCATCGCTGCGCGGTCACTGCCTTCCGCGTTCTGGAAGCGCTCCAAGCGCGCCGCAGTAGAGGCCATGGCCGCTCCGGAGGCAAGGCGGTCACCCCGCGCGGGGAGGCGGGCCTTGCCCGCGCTCGATCTCGGGACTTCCTGCTTGCAATGATCGCCTCGCCGGTGATGAGTGCAGCCCTTGCTCCGGCGGCGCGGGCTGGCCGCCGGGATGCGCCGGCGAGGAGCGAGAACATGGCCATGAAAACCAGCTTGGCAATTGCACTGGCGGGATCGCTGTTGGCGCTCGCGCCGGCCGCGGCGCAGGACTGGCCGACGAAGACCGTCAGGATCGTGGTGCCGTTCGGACCCGGCTCCACTCCCGACATGGTGGCGCGGCTGATCGCCGACCGCCTGCAACAGAAGCTCGGCCAGAGCTTCGTGATCGAGAACAAGCCGGGCGCGAGCGGCAATCTCGGCACCGATGTGGTCGCCAAGGCCGACCCCGACGGCGCCACGATCGGAATCTCGATCGGCGGGCCGCTCGCCATCAACACGCTCTTGTTCTCCAAGCTGCCCTACGACCCGGCCAAGGACATCGCTCCGATCACGCAGTTGATCACCCAGCCGAGCGCGCTGGTGGTCAACAGCGGCCTCGGCGTCAATTCGGTGGCGGAGCTCGTCGCGCTGCTCAAGCGCGAGCCCGGCAAGTCCAGCTTCGGCTCGATCGGCAACGGATCGCTGTCGCATCTCGCCATGGAGGCGATCGCGCTCAAGAGCGGCACCCGCATGGTGCACGTCCCTTATCCCGGCTCGCCGCAGGCGGTGACCGCGGTCCTGCGCGGCGACGTGCAGATGGCTTGCCTGCCGGCCATCTCGGTGACCCCGCAACTCGCCTCGGGCAAGGTCAAGATTCTGGCGGTGTCCACGGGCCGGCGCTCGGCATTGCTGCCCGACATCCCGACCCTGAAGGAGGAAGGCATCGAGGTCGAGGCCGATGCCTGGATGGGCCTGATCGCGCCGGGAGGGACCCCCGCGCCCGTGATCGCGAGAATTCACGACGCCGTGGTGGAAGCGATCAAGGCGCCGGCCACGCGCGAGAAGCTCGCGACCCAATTGATGGAGCCGATCGGCAACTCGCCGGCCGAGTTCCGCGCGGTGATCGAGCGCGAGACCGCGCGCTGGGCGCCGGTCATCAAGGCGATCGATCTGAAGATCAATTGAGACCGCCGGCGTCGCCGCGTCGTGCCGACCTTACACCACCGGCGAGCGCCCGCCGTCGACATTGATCGCCGTGCCGGTGACGTAGGAGCCCGCCTCCGAGGCCAGGAAGCAGGCGACATTGGCGAACTCCTCGGCCCGTCCGATGCGGCCGAGCGGGATCTCCTTGGCGCGCGCCGCCACGTAGTCGGCGAGCGGAATGCCGGCCTTCTTCGCCGCCTGCACGTGCTGGTCGGCCTCGATGAAGCCGACGAGCAGCGCGTTGACCAGCACGTTGTGGGGTGCGCCCTCGCCGGCGAGCACCTTGGTCAGCGCGAGGCCGGCGGCGCGGGTGATGGCGGTCGGGGCGCTGCGC
>JBAUOM010000900.1:0-5646 GCA_049579765.1 Xanthobacteraceae bacterium | reverse complement strand
ATGCCGAGCAGGCGTTGGCGGCGGGCGACCTCGAGGCGGCGGCGGGCGCCCTGGCGCGGGACCTCGATCCACCCTCCGACGTCCATGCGTCCGGCGCAGTGAAGATCCATCTCGCCGGCGTACTGCTGCGCCGCGTCGCGCTGCAACTGGGCCAGCCGTCATGAGCGAGCGTTTCCACGATATCGCCGTCACCGTGAACGGCGAAGAGATGCGCGAACGCGTCGACGCACGCGCGACGCTGGTCGACTTCCTGCGCGAGCAGGTCGGCCTCACCGGCAGTCACGTCGGCTGCGAGCACGGGGTATGCGGCGCCTGCAGCGTGCGTCTCGAGGGCGCCGTGGTGCGCGGCTGCCTGCTGTTGGCGGTGCAATGCGACGGCACACGCGTCGAAACCATCGAGGGCGTGAGCGACGTGGGCGAGATCGCCGATCTGCAGCGGGCATTCGTCGAGCGCAACGCGCTCCAATGCGGCTTTTGCACGCCGGGAATGCTGCTCAGCGCGCAGGAATTGCTGGCCGCCGGGGGCGTTCCCAACCGCGAAACGATCCGTGCCTACCTCTCCGGCAACTACTGCCGCTGCACCGGCTATCAGGCCATCGTCGATGCGGTGGAAGCGGTGGCGAAGGCGCGGGCGGGAGAGGCGCCATGATCGAGCGAGGCGTCGAATGAAGATCACGGCCGATTCGCCTCCGACCCTGTCCGCGCTCGACCGGCCCAACTCCTATATCGGCCGCTCGGTGCCGCGACCGAATCTCGCGCGCCTGACCCAAGGCCGCGGCCAATTCGTCAGCGATCTCGCCCTGCCGCGCATGGCGCATGTGGCCTTCGTGCGCTCGCCGCACGCCCACGCGCGCATCACCGTGATCGCGACGGCGGCGGCCAGGAAGGCGCCGGGCGTCATCGCCGTGGTCACCGGCGTCGAGCTTGCCGAGGTGATCACGCCGTGGGTGGGCGTGCTCACCCATCTCAAGGGCCTAAAATCCGCACCGCAACACGCGATCGCGGTCGAGCGCGCCTGCTGGCAGGGCGAGGCGGTCTGCGCCGTCGTGGCGCGCAGCCGCGCCGAGGCCGAGGACGCCTGCGAGTTGGTCGAAGTCGGCTACGAAGAGCTCCCGGCGGTCACCGATGCCGAAACTGCGCTCGATCCCGGCATTCCCGTGATCCATCCCGAGCTCGGCGACAATCTCGCCTTCGAGCGCGTGCACGTCGCCGGCGATCCCGACCAGGGCTTCAAAGCCGCCGACGCGGTGGTGGAGACGACTTTCGTGTTCGGCCGCCACACCGGCGTCACCAACGAGCCGCGCGCCATCGTCGCCGAGTGGAATCCGGGCGAGGAGAGGCTCACCGTCTACCACGGCACGCAAGCGCCGCACATGATGCAGAACCTGTTCGCCAAGCATCTCGGGCTCGAGGAGCATCAGGTGCGCGTCGTGACCAAGGACGTGGGCGGCTCGTTCGGCATCAAGGTGCACACCTATGCCGACGAGATGGCGACGGTCGCGCTCGCCAAGCTGCTCAAGCGTCCGGTCAAGTTCGTGGCCGACCGCATCGAGAGCTTCGTCACCGACATCCACGCCCGCGACCACCGCGTGGCCGCCAAGATCGGCGTCAAGAGCGACGGCACCATCACCGCCTGGGAGATCGACGACCTCACCGGCATCGGCCCCTACTCGGTCTATCCGCGCACGTCGGGGATCGAGGCGAACCAGATCGTCAACCTCACCGGCGGGCCCTACACCTGCCCGAATTATCGCGCCCGCGCCCGGGTCGTGTTCCAGAACAAGAACGTCATGTGCCAGTACCGCGCGGTCGGCCATCCGATAGCGACCGCGGTCACGGAAGGTCTGGTCGAACTGGCCGCCGCCAAGATCGGCATGGACCCGCTGGAAATCCGCCGCCGCAACCTCATCCCGGACGACGCCCACCCGTCCAGTGGACCGTCCGGGATCAAGTTCGAAGCGCTGTCGCACCATGAATGCCTCGCCCATCTCGACGCTATGATGAACTATGCCGGGCTGCGCGCGCAGCAGAGGCGGCTGCGCGCGCAAGGCATCCATCGCGGCATCGGATTTGCCTCCTTCATCGAGGTGACCAATCCGAGCGCGGCCTTCTATGGGGTGGGCGGGGCAAAGATCTCCTCCCAGGACGGCGTCACCATCAAGCTCGACGCGCAGGGCGCGATCATTTGCCAGTCCGGCGTCACCGAGCAGGGCCAGGGCGCCGAGGCGGTCATCGCGCAGGTCGCGGCGTCGGCGTTCGGGGTGCCGATCGAGCGTGTGCGCGTCATCACCGGGGACACTGACAATACGCCGTATGGCGGCGGCACCTGGGCGTCGCGCGCGGCCGGGATCGGGGGAGAAGCCGCCTGGCAAGCGGGCAAAGCGCTGCGCGCCAACGTGCTCGCCTGCGCCGCCAGCATCCTGCAAGCAACGCCGAACGATCTGGACATCCGCGATGGCATCGTGGTCGACCGCGCCGGCGGCGGCGAGCGCCTGTCGCTCGCCGAGCTTGCCCGGATCGCCTATTTCCGCCCGGACACACTGCCGCCGGGCTTCCAGGCGGAGCTGATGGCCACGCGTCACTATGTGCCCCGCGCCTGGCCGTTCGCCTTCACCAACGGCATCCAGGCGAGCTATCTCGAGGTCGATGTCGAATCCGGCTTCGTCACCCTCCTCAAGCACTGGTGCGTAGAGGACTGCGGCACCGTGATCAACCCGCAGCTCGTCGACGAGCAGATCCGAGGCGGCGTGGTGCAGGGCATCGGCGGCGCGCTGCTCGAGCATTGCCGCTACGACGAGCGCGGCCAGCTCACCAACGGCAACATGGCGGACTATCTGGTGCCGATGGCCGCCGAAATGCCCGACATCGAGGTCGCGCACGTGGTCACCCCGACCGCCGATTCCGAGCTGGGCGCCAAGGGCGCGGGCGAGGCTGGCACCGCCGGCGCGCCGGGTGCGGTGATGAACGCCATCAACGACGCGCTGCGCCCGCTCGGCGCCGCGCCGCTCACGGACATGCCGTTCACGCCTGACCGGATATTGCGAGCGTTGGGGCGGATCAGCGAGCACGAATGAGGATGGAAGGAATCGACGATGGACATCAAGGTGGGCAGACAGGCGATTGCGGAAGCTACCGAAAAGCTCAAGAACTGGGGCCGCTGGGGCAAGGACGACCAGATCGGCACGCTCAATCACGTGCGCCCCGAGGACATCGTCAAAGCCGCCAAACTGATCCGCAACGGCAAGGTGTTCGCGCTCGGCATCCCGCTCGACAGCAACGGGCCGCAGACCGGCCTGTTCGGCGGGCGCTTCAATCCGATCCACCAGATGCTCGCGACCGGCACCGACGCCATTGCCGGCCGGCAAGATTGGAACAAGATCCGCTACGCCGACGACACGCTCAATCTGTGTGTGCAGGGCGCGACCCATTGGGACGCGCTCGGGCACGTCTTCTACGAGGACAAGGCTTATAACGGCTACGACGCCAAGCTCATCGACGCCAGGGGACTGAGCGTGCTGGGCATCGAGCATTCCCGGAACAAGATGGTGGGACGTGGCGCTCTGCTCGACATTGCCCGCTTCCGCGGCGTCGATTGGCTCAAGGACGGCGAAAGCATCTCCAACGACGAGCTCGACGCCTGTGCGAAGAAGCAGAAAGTCGCGATCGGCCGCGGCGACTTCGTCATCATCCGCACCGGACAGATGGAGCGCTGCCTCGAGGAGAAGAAGTGGGGCGGCTATGCCGGCGGCGACGCCCCCGGCGTCAAGTTCGAGAACTGCTACTGGTGCCAGGACAAGCAAGTTGCCGCCATCTGCACGGACACCTGGGGCGTCGAGGTGCGGCCGAACGAGACGACGGAGGCGAACCAGCCTTGGCACTGGGTGGTGATCCCGGCCATGGGCTTGTGCATGGGTGAGATCTTCTACCTGAAGGAGCTGGCGGAGGACTGCGCTGCCGACGGCGTCTACGAATTCTTCTTTTGCGGCCCGCCGCTGGTCATCACCGGCGGCACCGGCTCGCCGATCAACCCGCAGGCGATAAAGTGATACAATTCCGCCGTCGTCCCGGGCGACCGAGCGCGGCGAGGGAGACCCGGGACCCATAACCACAGGCGGTGCGTTGATCGCAACAGCGGGGACATGGGTCCCGGCTCGCGCTCGCTTCGCTCGCTTGGGCCGGGACGACAGCACGGGGAATGGAGGTGCCCATGGCCCGCTATCTCAAGCGCGGAATGGATGCGAGCGCGATCAAGGCCGCAGACGCCAGGGTGCGCGAGACAGTCGAGCAGATCCTCGAGCAGATCGAGAGTGGGCGCGACGCGGCCGTGCGCGAGCTGTCGCAGAAATTCGACAACTGGTCCCCGCCCGCCTTCAAACTCAGCACCTCCGAGATCGAGCGCGCGATCGCACAGGTGGGCAAGCGCGACCTCGACGACATCAAATTCGCACAGGCGCAGGTGCGCAACTTCGCGCAGAAGCAGAAGGAGACGCTGCGCGACCTCGAGGTCGAGACCCTGCCGGGCGTGGTGCTCGGGCACAAGCACATCCCGGTCAATTCCATCGGCTGCTACGTGCCGGGCGGACGCTATCCCATGGTCGCCTCGGCGCACATGTCGATCGTGACCGCGCGCACCGCCGGCGTCAAACGCATCGCCGCCTGCGCACCGCCGTTCAAGGGCGGCCCGCATCCCGCCATCGTCGCAGCCATGCATTTCGGCGGCGCCGACGACATCTACGTGCTCGGCGGCGTGCAGGCGGTGGCGGCCATGGCGCTCGGCACGGAGACGATTCCCGCCGTCGACATGATCGTCGGGCCGGGCAACGCCTACGTGGCGGAGGCCAAGCGCCAGCTGTTCGGCCGCGTCGGCATCGATCTGCTCGCGGGGCCTACCGAGACGCTGATCATCGCCGACGACAGCGTCGATGGCGAGCTCTGCGCCACCGACCTGCTCGGCCAGGCCGAGCACGGGCCGACCTCGCCCGCAATCCTCATCACCAGTTCGGAGACGCTCGCTCGCGACACCATGCGCGAGGTCGAGCGGCTGCTCGCGATCCTGCCCACCGCCGACGCCGCCGGCAAGGCCTGGGCGGATTTCGGCGAGGTGATCGTATGCGAGGACGAAGCCGAGATGGCGCGGGAGGCCGACCGCATTTCCTCCGAGCACGTGCAGGTGATGACGCGCGATCCCGACTACTTCCTCGCCAATATGAGAAACTACGGCTCGCTGTTCCTGGGCGCGCGCACCAACGTCGCCTACGGCGACAAGGTGATCGGGACCAATCACACGCTGCCGACCAAGAAGGCCGCGCGCTACACCGGCGGCCTGTGGGTGGGAAAATTCCTCAAGACCTGCACCTATCAGAAGGTGCTTACCGACGAGGCCTCCGCGCTCATCGGCGAATACTGCTCGCGGCTGTGCATCCTCGAGGGCTTCTCCGCCCACGCCGAACAGGCCAATGTGCGCGTGCGCCGCTACGGCGGCCGCAACGTGCCCTACGCGCAGGCGGCGGAATAGCCGGGTCCGCCGCTCGTCATGGCCGCTCCAATCGTCGATCTGGCGAAGACCCCGTCCTTCCGCCTCGACGGCAAGCGCGCGCTCGTCACCGGGGGCGGGCGCGGCATCGGGCTCGCGGCGGCGTCCGCGCT
>JBAUOM010000899.1:0-3271 GCA_049579765.1 Xanthobacteraceae bacterium | reverse complement strand
AGCGCGATTCACTATTCTCTAACCGTCCAAGATCCATCCTCAGCCCCTCTCGCTGATTGTGAATCTTGCCAAATATGTGATTCTTCGAAAGTTGTACCGCGACTTTCTGACTCAGTCAGATTAGGCGGCCTGCCGGCGTGGCGGAACGCTGTTCCAGTCGCGTCGCCGCCGCTTGCGGGCCGCGCGCACGGGCAGTCCGTCGCGCACCGCCGATTCGATCTCGCCTCGCGTGACGCCCATGTCGGCCAGCGTGTGATCGTCGAGCTGCCCGAGTTCGCGCATGGCGCCGCGCAGGCGTCCCTCGGCGGCTAGGCCGCGCACCAGCCGGGTGCTCCGCAAGGCGAGAAGGCGCAGCCACCGCGCAAAGGCGTGCATGGTGCCGCGCGCGCAGGCTTCGATAACGAGAGCGCGTTTCATGCGGGCCTGCGCCTCGACCTCGAAAAACGAGAACGGTGGGACGGAATTGTCTCTGTCGAACATGGTCGGCCTCCGGCGTGGCAGCACGCGGGATGACTAGTCGCGGCCGGAATGCCAGGCTTGCAGGAAGTTTGAAGATTTTCTGGATATTTCCGAATGGCGCATGCTTTCACCGACTCGTGAAGCAGTTGCCTCGGTCCGCCACGTTGGGAGCGGATCTGCGCAGGAGAGCGGCGCGGTGCTTGGTCCTCCTCGCCTATAGATGCCCGCTATCGACCGGACTTGGCTGCCTCGAAAGACGGCGCGCGGCGTTCGGTGAGGTCGGGCGCTAGTCGGCGGATTTCTCTCGACCCTCCTTGCCCAGGCCGCGCGTGATCAGGCGCGCCAGGCGATCGCAGAACAGTTTCGCATCCGCCGGCCGCTCCCCGTCGAGCACGCGCGCCTCGTCGAACAGCAAATGCGCGACATCTTCCTTGAAAAGACGGTCGTCGTCGCCCAAGGCGGCAAGGGTTCGGACGATCTCGTGGTGGGTGTTGACCTCGAGGATCGGCTTGCCCGCAATCTTGAGGCGTCCCGCGCCCGCCAGCATCTTCTCGAGCTGCCGATCAGGGCCGGCCTCGGACGCGACCAGGCAGACCACGCTGTCGGTCAGGCGATCGGACGCGCGGACCTCCGAGACCGCCTCGCCGAGCGTGTCCTTGACGAAGGCGAGAAAACCCGTGACCGCCGCCTCCGTCTCGGGCGCCGCTTCCGGCTTCGAATCGAGGCGCGCAATGAGCGCGAGATCGGCTGATCCCTGCGTCACCGACTTGAACGGCTTGCCCTCGAAAGAAGCCCCCGCGACCACCCAGAAGCTGTCGATCGGGTCGGCAAGCAACAGGACCTCGACGCCGCGCGCGCGGAAACCTTCGAGATGAGGCGACGCCTCGAGCCGGGCGATGTCGTCGCCCGCGACATAGTAGATCGCGGTCTGGTTTTCTTTGAGCGCAGCCAGATACTCTTTCAGACTGCGCCACGCGCCGGCCGAAGCGGTGGTCTTGAAGCGGCAGAGCGCCAGCAGCGCGTCGCGGCGCTCGAAATCCTCGTAGATCCCTTCCTTCAGAACGCCGCCGAAGTTCTCCCAAATCCCGAGATAGGCCGCGGGCTCCTTCTCCGCGAGCTTCTCGAGATCGCCGAGCAGGCGGCTGGTCACGCCCTTGGCGATCACCGCGAGGATCGGACTTGCCTGGATCATCTCGCGCGAGATGTTGAGCGGCAGGTCGGCGGAGTCGACGAGCCCGCGGACGAAGCGCAGATAGCGCGGCAGGATGTCGGCTTCATCGGTGATGAAGACCCGCTTGACGTAGAGCTTGATGCGGCCTTTGCGGTCGGGATCGAACATATCGAACGGCCGTACGCCCGGGACGAAGGCGAGCACGGTATATTCGTGGCGGCCCTCGGCGCGGAAATGCACGGTCAGCGCCGGCTCGTCGAACTGGCCGGCAATGCCGCGGTAGAAGTCGGCATAGTCCGCGCTCGAAATCTCGGACTTGGGCCTGGTCCAAAGGGCCGCGCCGTCGGCGACCTGCGCCGGCTCCGCGCCGGGCTTGTCGACGATGGCGATCGGCACAGGCACGTGGCCCGACTGCGCCTTGACCACGCGCTCGAGCGCAAAGCGCTCGGCATAGGTCTCGGCGTTTTCCATCAAATGAAGGACGACGCGGGTGCCGCGGGCCGGCGCATCCGCGAGCGCGGCAGGCGATACCGAGAACGTGCCCTTGCCGTCCGACGACCACAGCCACGCCTCCGCGGTGCCGGCACGCCGGGACACCACGTCGACGCGATCGGCGACCATGAAGGCGGAATAGAACCCCACGCCGAACTGGCCGATGAAGCTCGTCCCCTCGCGGTCCTTCTCGGCCTCGATGCGGTCCACGAAGGCCTTGGTGCCGGAGCGGGCGATAGTGCCGAGCGCTTCGACCATTTCGTCGCGGCTCATGCCAATGCCGTTGTCATCGACGGTCAGGCAGCGTTTGTCGGCATCGATGCCGAGCGTAATGCGCAGCGCCGGGTCGTCTCCGAGCAAGCCGGGATCGGCAATGGCTTCGTACCGCAACCGCTCGCAGGCATCCGCGGCATTCGAGATCAACTCGCGAATAAAGACGTCCTTCTCGGAATAGACCGCGTGCACCATCAGGTGCAGGAGCTTGGCGACGTCGGCCTCGAACGGACGGCTGTCACTCTGCGTTTCGTCGATCACGGTCATCGGGCGAATTCCTCCTTTGCTCAGGTCGCAAGGCGCATCGCCATGGGCGACCCGTCAAGAACGACACGGCGAGCGGCTCGCCCGGCGCGGCGTTTTCGATTTGGGCGGCGCTTCGGCGCTGTCAAGAGGCGGGTGGCGGCGAGGCGTAACTCTCCCCCTGGGCGACACGACGAGCGTTCGCGTTAACCATTCGGCGCTTGGCGGTCTTTGGTTCTGGCTTCCGGGCCTCGCTGCGCTCGCCCGGGACACGACGCCGATTACCTCCGCGCGCCGTTGAACCAAACCCACCCCCAGCGCGACTAATGACCCGAGAGCCTTTGCCGGGGAATTCGATTGGCAAAGGCGGTCAATGGGATGAGGGGCGTCATGCACGCAAAACGTGTGCTTCTGTTCGACTTTGATCTCGGCTCGCTCGCGCTGCTCCTGATCGGGACCGGCGCCGCGGCTTTCCTGGCACTCAGCGGCTTCTGACGCCTCCACGCTCGGCTCACGCGCGAGCGCGACGGCCATCCTGCCGCGGGCAGCCCGACACCAGACCCTTGGGGAGAATTCCGATGTACAACCCACGCTACAACCGCGTCCTGGCGAGCACGGCGCTCGCGCTGATCC
>JBAUOM010000898.1:0-2426 GCA_049579765.1 Xanthobacteraceae bacterium | reverse complement strand
GCGTTGCACCACGAAGTGCCAGAGCGCGGTGCTGGCTTCCGCCACGAGCGCGGAGCGCACTTGTCCGTCCTGCGCGGGCGACATTTCGCGCCGCTCGCCGGCGTCGAACCGGGCGAGCGCCGCGAGCGCCGCTTCGAGCGCGCGCCCCAGGCGTCCCAATGCCGAGGCCCGCTCCTGGGCGAACTCCTCCGCGAGCAGGTCGACGGCTGAGGGCTTGGTCTCGCGCTGGGACATCGGGTGGTCGGCTGGCGTTGGATCCGCATCATCCACCGGTCGCGACCGGTCTGTCGAGCGCATTGCTGGGCACCGGATTCCGGTGGGGATCGTCGCCGTGGCGCGTCGAAAAAAGCCGCGCCGACGCGGTGATTTCGCCTCGGATGATTGCTTGAAGCCCCATCGGGTATGGGCTCTTATAGCGGCGCCGCTGCGACCGACGCGGCCCGCAATACGGGAGAAAACGACGATGACGAGGGCAAGTTTCATCACGGCGCTGTGCGCGCTGGCCATGATCGCCGGCGCGGCCGACAAGGCCGATTCGCAGGAGACGCTGAAGGTCGCGATTCCGCAGCGCGGCGCCTGGGATGCGGGCATAGCCGAGCTCGGCCAGCGCGGCGGCATTTTCAAGAAGCACGGGCTGGATCTCGAAATCCTCTACGTCCAGGCGGGTCCGGAATCGATCCAGGCGCTCATCGCCGGAAGCATGGATATCGCGACCGCCGCCGGCGTATCGGCCGCGGTCGGCACGTTCGCCAAGGGCGCGCCGATCCGTATCATCGGCAGCGAGATGATCGGGGCTCCCGACCTCTATTGGTACGTGCCGGCCAATTCGCCGATCAAGACCATCCAAGATTTCAACGGCAAGACGGTCGCGTACTCCCTGACCGGCTCATCGAGCCATGCCGCACTGCTCGCGCTCATCGCCCAATACAAGGTCACCGCCAAACCGACATCGACCGGCAACATCGCGTCGACCATTACCCAGACCATGTCCGGGCAGGTCGACGTCGGCTTCGGGGCGGCGCCATTCGGGCTCAACCTCGTCGAGGAGGGCAAAATACGGATCGTCGCCACCGGCAGCGACGTGGCGTCGCTGCGGACCCGGACAGTGCGGGTCAATCTGACCAATGTGAACACGCTGCAGCAGCGCCACGACGCCATCGTGCGCTTCAACCGCGCCTACCAGGAGACGGTCGCGTGGATGTACTCCGATCCGGCCGCGCTCAAGATTTACGGCGAATATTCCAAACTGCCGGAGAAGATCGTCCTGCGCGTGCGCCAGCTCATCCCGGAGGCAAATCTCGCCACCGGCCGAGTCGAGGGCATGGATCAGATTATGGCCGATGCGGTGGCGGGGAAATTCATTCCTGCGCCACTGAGCGCCGGGCAGGTGAAGGAGCTGGTGCAGATCCCGAAATGAGCGGCCACGATCGGGCACCCAGTGAGCGCGACGCAAGCGCCGCGCTCCGCGCGGGACGCGCCCGAAGTCAGCTCAGCACTTTGTATTTCTTGAACCAGGCGACGGTTTGTTTCCAGGACTGCAACTTCACGTCGTCCTCGGCTGCTTCCTTGCGATAGCTCGCACGGTAGTCGGCGTGGAAGCCGTGCGGTGCGCCGGCATAGACCTTGATCTCGAAGGTCTTGCCCGCGCTTTGCAGCGCGCCTTTCATCGCATCGAGCTGGCTGCGATCGGCGAGCATATCCAGATCGTCGCCGCGGCGATTGTGGTGCGGCAAAATCGGTCGGCGGCATGAAACACGTCGAGTGGGCCACGCCAGCAAAGAACGCCGCACGATGCGAATGACGAGCCCGGTGTGGCCGACGATCCGGCCTGCGGCGTGTGGCGGGCGGCACTGCGGGCGGCGGCGAAGTTCGCCGCCACCCGCATTTGATCGGGGAGCGATCGCGCTTAGTTGATGGCGAAGCAATAGAACAGGCCGTCGCCGCCGGTGCTCTTCAAATCGGCCTGACTGCAGCCGCCGTCGGGACCGCGCGAGGGATGCGACGCGTTCCAGGACTTGGATGGCGCGTCATCGCGCAACCCTTGCCGGTCGTGATGCCCGACCATGGCCGCGCCCGCTCCGCTCTTCGTCCAGTTGCCGCAGGTGCGATCCTCGCCGGCCGGGAACGCCCGGCCGTCGGCCTGCGAGCCGGTCAGCATGTCGTGCCGGTTGGGGCTATCGCCGCGGCCGTTGACCGTCTCGCCCTTTTCGTTGAGCGCGGTTTGCTTGCTGATCTTGTTGTCGGCGCCGTGCAGGTCGTCGACGTTTCGTGCGATGACTTCTCCCTTGGCATTCCGCCAGGGGCCTCGTCCGATGCGGTCGCGCGCGTTGACCGCCTGGGCGCCGCCGGCGGCTTGCGTGCTCAGATAGGCGTGCCAGGTCTTGCCGCCTGCGCCGGCCGCCTGCGCGAGCTGCTGGCAGTGGCGG
>JBAUOM010000897.1:0-2647 GCA_049579765.1 Xanthobacteraceae bacterium | reverse complement strand
AATACATAGCGGCCGTTACACACATCCACCTTGGGTTCGAGATGCGTCGCCTCGAAGTGATCGTTGCCGATCTTGAGCATCTGCCAGAAGGCCAGCTGCGGATGAGTTCGATGCCGCGCCAGATTCTCCGGCGTCAAGCGGAACGGATAGGCCTGGACCTGGAATGACGGCCGGCCGCCGAGGAGCGAGTCGCGCGCCAGCGAATAGATCTCGCTTATCTGCTCGTCGGTCATGGCATAGCAGCCGCTCGAGGAGCAGTCGCCGTGGATCATGAGCAAGCTGCCGTCGCGGTTGTTCGCTTTGTCGAAGCTGTTGGGGAAGCCGGTGTTGATCGCGAGATAGAAGTTGGAATTGGGATTCATCAACTCGGGCGTAACCGTATAGAACCCCTCCGGAGCCTGGCGGTCGCCCTCCTGCAACTTCGGCCCGAGATCGCCCGACCACCGGCAGATCGGATAGATCTTGAGGATCTGGAAATGCCCGGTGGTGTCCTGCTTCCAGACTTCGAGCTCCGCCTCTTCCTTGAAGACGCGCACGAGGATCGGGGAATGTTTCGGCATCTTCTTTTGTCGGAACAGCGAGAGCAGCTCGCGCGGCAGCTCCTTCGTTGCCCTGGCCGGCAGCTGATTGCTGTCTTCGCCGAGGCACGTGACCGGCGTCGATGCTGCGGCAAAAGCCGCCGCCAGCACGAGCGCACGGACTACCGTGGCGCGGATCATTGCCATGCCCCCCGACCCGGAACCTTTCCTGTCTGAATGGCTGTGGTCGGTGGCTTTCGTAGGGCAAACCAGACCGGAGTTCCCCGGATGATGCCCGGATGCGCCGACAAACGCAGTGCGGCGGCACGACGCCCCGCGGCGCATCGGTGATTCAGGTTGAGAGTGGGCTTGGGAAAGGCGCTGGCCCGGCGGCTGCAAGCTATCGGGTCTGCCCGGACGCGGCATCGGCGGCGTTGCCCCGCAACAGGAGTCTGAACACGAGCCCGTGCGTGATGAAGAGCAGCGGCACGAAGACGATCACGATGAAGTAGGCGGCACCAAGCTGTCCCGGCTGCAGCCCGACACGATTGCCCTGATAGAAGGCGTAGAGCAGGTCGCCCGTTCCCCACACGCCGAACACCCAGACCAGGGCAATTCCCAGCTTCGTCTGCAGCCCTGCGGCCAATGCCAGCAGGGCGAAGATGGCTGCGATGAGATCCCCGTAGGCGGCCGGGCTTGCGAATGCAGCGGGCAAATCCGGCGAGACGACGCCGGGCACCACAAACGCCAAGCCCATGAAACGGAAGCAGTGCAGCAGCAATAGCGGCCGCAACGCGTCGGCGCTCGGCCATCCGCGCAGCACTGGCCAGATGTAATGCGCCGTGACGAGACCCCAGGCGGTGAAGCCGAAAACGATGGCGGTTCCATACACGGCTAACTGAGACATTGTGGTCTCCTTGATACGGCCGACTTGGCCCGGCCGATCTGGTCACACTCACCAGCTGAAGGTCGCGCCTCGCCTTGAGCGTGGCTCATCGTCTGAAATCGGCACATCACGTCGTATCGGGGCACACAGGGACGTGCTGAATTTGCATCCGCTCTTGGCGGTACTCCGGAAGCCGGTTGCAAGGTTTATCGAGATGGCTGGCGAAAGTCTCCGCTCCCGGGGCGGCGGGTACCGGCATCTGCCCTGCGGCCGCGCCCGCCCGGGATCGAGCAGCGCATCAGGGGCTGCGCGCGGTCAATGGCGCGGCCGCAGATCACCGGCAGCGGCAGCCGCCGGAAAGCCGGTGTTGAGGATATCGTCTATCGCCGGGATCGCGGAGGCTGTCGCTACGCTCGCGCGCGAGGGGCCGGCGTTCGGACGGTCACGACCTGCCCGATCGAGTTTCTTGGCCGATGCAGCCGATTGCGATCCTGCTGCAATCGCCGCATCCCCTCGTTGTGAGGCGTACGATGGGCACCCTAATCCGCCGGCTACTTGCGCCACTCGAAGAACAACACGCCGCTCTCCGCCTGGATCAGCTTGCCACCCTGACCGACGCAGAACCCGTCCGTGGTGGCGTAGTGCGAGTATCCCTGGCTCGCGCACCACTCGGCAACCTTCTTCACCGCGTAGTGCCTGAGCGTGTAGTAGCCGATGACCCCCGCGATCACGCAGGCTGCCGCCACGATCAGCACTGTTCGAGGTGCTCGCATGCACCGATCGCTCCCACCCCGGCCGCGCCGGTTTCTTCAGGATGTCTCGCCGCCGGCCGCGTCAAAACGGGCGGGGAGTCGATCGAGACATTGACCGCCTGCCTGGGTTTGTCAACGTGATTCGAGTGCCGTGTCGCCGCATGCCCGAGGAGCACGACCTCGCGCTCGGCAAATGGCGGCGGCCTCGCCGACGGACTGCCCCCGCGCGCTTGCGCCAGGCTTCGGGGAGCTGCGGAGGCGTACGCGCGCGCAGCCGCGGCCGCCTCGGTCGAGTTTGACCCGGAGCCGACACCGGAGCAATCGCGATGCGTGCGTGCGCGCCTAGTGTGGCGGTTCAGAAGTCCGCATCATTCTCACGGCGAGTCCGAGATGCGGACTTCTGAACCAAAGCCACACTAATTTAGCTCGCCAAACGCAGCGCGGCGCCCAGCAGCACGGCGGCCCCGGCTTGCAGGTGCTCGGGCTTGGTC
>JBAUOM010000896.1:0-4080 GCA_049579765.1 Xanthobacteraceae bacterium | reverse complement strand
CACCAAGCCCGAGGACCGCACGCGCCTGTGGCAAGCGCGTCACGACGCCTATTGGGCGGGGCGCGGCCTGCGCCCCGGCGCGCAGGCGGTCGCCACCGACGTCTGCGTGCCGATCTCGCGCTTGGCCGAATGCGTCACCGCAACCCAGCGCGATATCGCGGAGCGCGGGCTCGTGGCGCCGATCCTCGGCCACGTCGGGGATGGAAATTTCCACCTCACCCTGCTGGTCGACATGGCCGACGCGGCGGAAGTCAGGGCGGCGGAAATCCTGTGCGAGCGGCTGATCGAGCGCGCGCTGGCGATGGAGGGCACTTGTACCGGCGAACACGGCGTCGGGCAGGGCAAGATGAAGTATCTCGCGGGCGAACTCGGTAGCCCCGCCATTGCGGCTATGGCCGCTATCAAGCGGGCGCTCGACCCGCACGACATCATGAATCCGGGAAAGATCGTGGCGCTCTGAGTTGAGATAGCCGCGCAACGCTCCCGACCGTGCGCAGAGCGGCCGGCGGAAAGCCCTGCGCTGGGCCTTGGGTTGCGCGCTAAGCCATTGGCTGCGGACATAGAATTGCCGTCAATCCGCCCGACAGTGCGCTCCGCCCAGGGGTGGTCGGCGTACGGTGCCAGGATTGGGGGATTTGGGCACGGCCGGCCGTTATGGCCCGGTAATACAAATCGTGCTCAACTCGAAGGTGATCAGGTGTTTTTCGAGGCCTGCGCGTGCCGCCCGGCGCGAGGTCTCGGCTGAACCTGCTGTGGAGACGGCGTGCAGACAACGCTGCTCGGTTTTGCAATCGCGGTCATCCTGGCGCTGGTGGCAGCGCTGGTCGGGCCCTTATTCGTCGATTGGGACAGCTATCGCGGCGAGTTCGAAGCGCGCGCGAGCCGCCTGACCGGGCTCGACTTCCGCGTTACCGGTGCGATCGATGCCCGGCTGCTTCCGACCCCCATCCTCGTTTTGCAAGGTGTCGAGTTCGGGCGTCCGGAAGAAATCGGCAGAGTGCGGGCGCGCGCCTTGCGGATCGAATTCGCGCTGGGCGCCTTGCTGCGCGGCGAATGGCGCATTGCCGATGCGCGGCTCGACGGCCCCGAATTCGCCGCCGGGGTCGATAGTTCCGGTCGGGTGGCTTGGCCCGTTCCCAAGCTCGGATTCGACCTCGAAGGCGTCTCGATCGAGCGGCTGCAAATTGAGGATGGCCGCGCCATTCTCGCCGACGCCGCGAGCGACACCCGTGTCGTGCTCGACAAGCTGGATTTCAAGGGTGAGGTGCGCTCGCTGGCGGGGCCGATCAAAGGCCAGGGCTCCTTCGTCGTCGCCGGCCGGCACTACCCTTATCGCCTCTCCGCGAGTCGGATCGCCGCGGACGGCGGCATGAAGGTGCGGCTCGCCGTCGATCCGATCGACCATCCGCTGACCGCCGAAGCCGATCTTACGATCTGGATCGAGCACGCAAAGCCGCACTTCGAAGGCAGCATCCAGTTGGCGCGCGCGGTCGGCCGTGCGCCGGCGGACGCGCCGTCAGTCATCGTAGACTCCTGGCGCGTGAGCAGTCGCGTCAAGGGCGACAGCACGGCGGCTGTTTTCGAGCAGATCGAGTTCCAGTACGGGCCGGACGACAGGGCGATCAAGTTCAAGGGCAACGCCAACCTGAAACTGGGGCAGCTACCGGAGATCACCGCGGTGCTGTCCTCGCCGCAGATCGATGTCGACCGTGTGCTGGCGCTCCCGGAGGCGGCGCGCCAGCGGCCGCTCAGCGCCATCAAGACCCTGGCCGAGTCCTTGCTCACGGCGGCGCGGCTGCCGATCCCCGCCAAGCTGAGCATCGGCGTGGAGAACCTCACCCTCGGTGGGGCCATGCTCTCGCGCGTCGGCGCCGACGTGAAGACCGGGGCCGACGGCCTCGATATCAAGACGCTGGAATTGCGCGCGCCCGGCGTGACGCAGGTCCGTCTCAGCGGTCATCTCGGCACCGCGTTGCCGGGCTGGCGGTTCGAGGGAGCCACCCAGATCGAGGCATCCGATCCACGCGCCTTGTTGGCTTGGTTGACCGGACGCAGCGGCGAGCAGGCCGCGGTCGCAGGCCCGTTGCGCCTCGCCGGCGATGTGACAGCCGGCAATGACGCTGTCGCGGTCGACCGCCTCAAGCTCGAGCTCGATCGTATGATGCTCGCCGGGCGTCTGGCCTATGCCTGGGCGAGCGAAAACCGGCCGGCTCGGCTCGACGCCGAGATCGCAGCACCAGAAATCGATCTCGATCGCATCCACATGCTCGCCGGAGCCATCTTGGGGGACACGGCGTTCGATTGGCCGCGCGAAGGTGCGCTCGCGCTCAAGGTCGACCGCGCCGTAATCGCCGGCGTCGAGGCAAAGCAGGCCGACGTCAACGTCCGGCTCGACGACAACGGGCTCGAGATCGAGCGGCTCGCCATCGCCGATTTTGGTGGGGCAGCCCTGGCGATCAAAGGCCGGATCGAGAGCGGGACGCAATCGCCGCGCGGCAGGCTGACTTTCGACCTCGACGCGCACGCTCTCGACGGCGTCATAGCTGTGGCGGAGAAGCTCGCTCCGCCGGCGGCCGAGCAGCTTCGCCGCGTGGCGGGACGATTGACCCCCGTCGTCCTGCGCTCTTCGCTCGCCGTCGATGCAGGAGCGGGGCGCGAGGGTGCGAATGCAAAGTTCAAGGTCGACGGACGCGCCGGCACGTTCCGCATCGCCGCGGAAGGCGACTTTGGCGGCCTTGGCCAAGCGTTGAGGCTCGACAACCTCTCGGCGCTCGGTGCTGGCAAAATCGGTTTCAGCGGGCGCGTCGACGCCGACGACGGCAGCGCCTTGGCCGAACTGGCCGGCGTCGAGCGCTTCATCGCAGTCGACAAGCGGTCGGCGCGATTGGTTCTGGCGGCGAGGGGGCCCCTCGACGGGGAGCTTGTCATCAACGGCCAGTTCGCCGCTGGAGCGCTCAACATCGCGACCAACGGTACCATCCGGGTCTCCGATCGCGCGCGGCCGACGGCGGCACTCAACGTCAAGATCAACAACGCAAACATTCGCTCGCCGCGGCCGGTGGCGGCCGGGCGTCCGGCTGAGCTTCTCCCTATTTCGCTGAGTGCAGGGCTCGATCTGATCGACGGCAAGCTCAACCTCACCGACGTCGCGGGAACGGTCGCGGGAACGAGCGTGCGCGGCCGGCTTGCGCTCGGACTACAGCAGCAGCCGATCTCGCTCGATGGCGATATCGAGGTGGGGGCGGTGAACCTGCCGCCCTTGATCGCACTCGCGATCGGAGTCCCGGCGTCGACCGCCGGCGCGAGCGTGGGTACCAGCGCGAGCGAAGGCCCATCGGTCCCTTGGCCGACCGAACCATTCGAGCGCAGCGTGGTCCGCCTCAGCGGACAAGTCGCCGTCAAGGCGGCGCGGATGGCGTTCACGCCCAAGCTCGCGGCACACGATGTCCGGAGCATCCTTCATTTCGGGGAAAGGCAACTGGCACTGCAGGTAATCGACGCCAACTTGGCGGGCGGCCGCATGGCCGGCGAACTGGTGTTCCTGCGCGACGGCGAGGGGCTGATCGCACGAAGCCGCATCGGTCTGACCGACGTCAACGCCGCCGAGATCTTCCCCGGCGAAGGCGCGCTCTCCGGTCGGCTGACACTCAACGTCGCGACCGAAGGCGCGGGAATGAGCCCGGTGGCGCTCGTCGGTTCGCTGGGCGGCGGGGGCACGTTCAAGCTCGAGAACGCCCGCGCTGTGCGTCTCGACCCGGCGGCCTTCGACGCGGTGATCCGTGCCGTCGATCGGGGCCTGCCGATCGATGCTGTCAGGATCAGGGACCGGATGGATGCCGCCCTCGCGCGCGGCGTCCTTACGGTCCCGCTCGCCGAGGGCGCGATCACCATCGATGCCGGTCAGGCCCGCCTCAGCAATCTGACGGTACGGGCGCAACACGCAGATCTGGTGGTGAGCGGCGGCGCCAATCTGGCTGAAGGCGCACTCGATGTGCGGTTGACCTTGCTCGGAGCAGGCGGCGCGGGCGCACCGGCGAATACCCGGCCGGAAGTGCTGGTCGCGCTGAAGGGACCGGTCGA
>JBAUOM010000895.1:0-2305 GCA_049579765.1 Xanthobacteraceae bacterium | reverse complement strand
CGCGCGGCCTGCGCAACTGCCGGGGCCCCGCGCTGCACCGCTCGCTCGTCTCCGCTCTCGACCATGCCGCCGACGCCGGCAGGCAGTGGCTGTCGGGACTGCCGACCGAGGTCGTGTTCTGCACGTTTTCGGCCCTGCGTGAAATCGCCTCGTTCGAAGGCGAGGGTGCCGTGGAAAAAGTCTATCGACGGGCAGCCGCGATCCTCCACGCCGCCGTCGCGATCGGCAACCAGGCGGACGCGCCCGGCACGGAGGCTGTCGCCAACAGAATGGATGCCGCCAAGCGGGCGTCCGAAGCGGCCTATCGCGGAGCAACGCTCGCGGCCTGAGCCACGCGAGATCGCAGCGGGCTGGCGTTGCCGATCGGGGCAAGCTAAACCCCGACCGGCAATCAGGCCGCCCGCCGTATGTTCGAGAGCCTCGAAGCTCATACCCACACGATTGTGGAGTTCGTGCGCGTCCACCAAGCGTGGGCCGCGCCGATCGTGTTTGCGCTCGCCTTCGGCGAATCGCTCGCCTTCATTTCGTTGCTCATTCCGGCTTGGGCGGCGCTGATCGGGATCGGCGCGCTGGTCGGCTCCGGCAGCCTCGATTTCTGGCCGGTGTGGGTCGCCGGCGCCATCGGGGCCGGGTTCGGCGACTGGCTGTCGTACTGGATCGGCGTCAAGCTCGGACCTCCGGTCGCGCATGTGTGGCCGCTGTCGCGCCATCCGGATCTGTTGCCGAAGGGAGAAGCCTTCGTGAAGCGTTGGGGCGTGCTTGCGATCTTCATCGGGCGCTTCTTCGGCCCGTTGCGCGCCTCGGTCCCGCTCGTGGCCGGCATTTTCCGCATGCCCTTCTGGCAATTCCAGATCGCCAACTTTTCCTCGGCCTTCGTGTGGGCGGCGGTGCTGCTCACCACCGGCGACATCGCCGCGAAGGTGATCAGGTGGCTATGGCCATGAGCAGGAGTCGATGATCGGAAGTCGGCAATCAGAAGCAGAGATGTCACTGATCGCTGATCCCTGTCATTCCTTGAGCTTGCGGATCAGCGCACCCACGATGTTGCAGTAGTCGTCGGTCCACACCCATTGGGAGGGATCGGGCGCCATCGTGGCCCAATCTTGCGCGAGGTCGCCGAAATCCTCCTCGCTGCGCGCGACCGCGACCACGGTGCTGGAATATTTGTAGGGATGGGCCGCCTCGTCGGGATCGGCGGCATCGCTGACGCGCGCCGGCAGCCCGTTCGCCGCCGCGATGCCGGCGACCACCGAGGCGAGCTCGAGGTGGCGGTTCGAGACGTGCAGCACGACCATGCCGCGGGCGCCGAGCTTGCGCAGGTAGATCGCCATGGCTTCGCGCGTGAGCAGATGCACGGGGATGGCGTCGGAGGAAAACGCATCGACGACGATGAGGTCGTAGGCGCCGTCGGGCGCGTCGGCGAGCGTGAGCCGCGCATCGCCGATCATGATCGGCGCATCCGGCCGGCACACCCACAGGAAGCTGAACAGCAGCGGGTCGCGGGCGATGCGCACGATCGCCGGGTCGATCTCGTAATAATGCAAGGAGTCGTGCGGCTCGGCGCGGCAGGCGAGCGAGCCTGCGCCGAGCCCGATCACCGCGATGCGCATCGGGCCTCCGGCGACCGCCCGCGCCGCATCGAAGGCCTCGGAGATGGCGGAGCCGTCCCAGTAGTAGAAGAAGAGCTCGGGCGGATCGATCGCCGCCGCGAGCCCGCTGGCCTCGCGCAGACGCTGGCCGCCGTGCAGCGTGGTGCCGTGCTGGAGCAGCCGGAACTGGCCGTCGGCGGTCTGCGAAACCTTGGAGACGCCGAAGAAGCTGCGGACCGAAACGGCGTTCGCCTGCTCGGCGGCGTGGTGGTTGACGAGCAGGACGAAGGCAATGATGGCGGCAAACGGCAGCGGCGCACGCCAGAACAACAGGCTCGCGACCAGGAGCGCGCCGATGGTCCAGTCGAAGGCTCCTTGGCCCAGGGTGATCGGGAACGCGGTGCAGACGAGCAGGGCGATCGCTGCGGCGGCAAGGCCGGCGAGCAGCAATGCGCGCCGGCCGCGATCGCGCGGCAGCGCCAGGCCCGGCCAGCACAGCAGCGCAAGCGCAAGCAGGATCGGATATTCCGCCACCCAGTCGAACACCTGCGGCGCGATCAACCCCGCGGCGATGCCGCCGATCACCCCGCCGGCCGACATCCAGAGATAGAAGGCGGTGAGATGGCTCGCCGGCGGCCGCCTGCGCGCGAGCTCGCCGTGGCACATCAATGCGTTGATGAAGAACACTCCGACGTGCAGCGCAACCAGCCCGATGA
>JBAUOM010000894.1:0-6562 GCA_049579765.1 Xanthobacteraceae bacterium | reverse complement strand
GCCCTGAACCGGGCTCGTCGGCGCGCGCCGCGCTGGCGAGCGAAGCGAGCGGCCAGCGCGGTGACTCTAAAGTGCGCGCGGCTGCAGACGCCGCGGCGGCCCAGCGCGCCAAGATCACCGACCACGTGTTCCTCGGAAACATCAGTGAATATTACGCCGCGCTCGCCGGCGGCCAGGTGCTGCGGGTGCAGTCGCACCCGCTCGAGCGTTTCGCCGTCGGCGAGGAGGTTGTCCTCGAGGTCGACGCCGCGCAATGCAGCGTCTTCCGCCGCGCGCCGCGGGAGGCGACGTGATGTCGGTGCGGCGCCGCCAATCTCGATTGTCATTGCCCGCGAAAGCGGGCAATCCAGTCATCACGGAATCGCTAGGAACGCTCGGTCGTGTCCGCCTCGCGTTCCCGATCTGCCGGATGCCCACCTTCGCGGGCATGACAGCGGGAGGATGCTGATGGTTTGGGAACGAGGAGTTGCGCCATGAACAAGCCCGCTTCGCCTGCCGCCGCCGTTCACGGGGAGGAGCACTGGACCGAGAAGGGCAGCGATGTGCGGCTGTTCCTCTGGAACAAGCACGCGGGCGATCCCTCCGGTCCGGCCGGCAGAATCCTGTTCGTGCACGGTTCGTCGATGGCCTCGCAGCCGACTTTCGACCTGCAAGTGCCGGGACGCCGCGACTCCTCGGTCATGGATTTCTTCGCCGCGCGCGGCTACGACACCTGGTGCGTCGACATGGAGGGCTACGGCCGCTCTACCAAGACCCGCGACAACAACGCTCCGATCGCCTACGGCGCCGACGACTGCTTCGCCGCCGCCGGCTACATCCGCAAGCTGCGCGGGGAGCGCCCGCTCCTGGTCTACGGGATTTCGTCGGGCGCGTTGCGCGCGGCGCTGTTCGCGCAGCGCCACCCGGAGATGGTCGCACGGCTCGCGCTCGACGCCATGGTCTGGACCGGCGAAGGCTCGCCGACGCTCGCCGAGCGCAGCAAGCGGTTGCCGGAATTCCGCGCCAAGAACCGCCGTCCGATCGATCGCAAGTTCGTGCGCTCGATCTTCGAGCGCGACCACCCCGGCACCGCCGACGATGCCGTCATCGAGGCATTCGCCGACGCCATCCTCGCGCTCGACGATTCGGTGCCGACCGGCACCTATGTCGACATGTGCGCCAATCTGCCGGTCTGCGACCCTGAGAAGATCACGGTGCCCACGCTCATCATGCGCGGCGAATACGACGGCATCGCGAGCTTTTCCGACCTGGTGAAGTTCTTCGAGAAGTTGCCCAATCCGGACAAGCAGTTCGCGGTGATGCCGGGCATCGCGCATGCCTCGTTCCATCAGAAGAACTATGCCATCTGCTATCACATTCTGGCGGGCTTCTTCTCGCAGCCGGCGCCGATCTATAAAGCGGGCCATTGACGCGCGCGGGTGACGCGCGACGAAAACGAAACAGGAGGAACGATGCTCAAGCTGACGTTCACGCTGGCGGCAACGCTGCTCGCTCTCGCCGGTGCCCGCGATGGCGCTCGCGCCCAGGACGCGGTCGACGCCGCCAAGGCGAAGGCCGAGGGCAAGGTGGTCTGGTACACCTCGACGCCGATCGGGCAGGGCCAGAAGATCGCCGACGCCTTCGAGAAGGAGACCGGCATCAAGGTCGAGATGTTCCGCTCCGGCGGCTCGGCGATCCTGCGGCGCTTCCAGCAGGAGATCGACGCGGGGCGGGTCGCGGTCGACGTGCTGACGCATTCCGAGCCCGCCGCCGCCAACGCGCTGGGCAAGAAAGGCCTGTTCGTCGCCTTCAAGCCGAAGAATTTCGACAAGGTGCCGGACGCCGCCAAGGACCCGGACGGCCTCTTTGTCGGCCAGCGGCTCAACATGATGACGCATTACCTGCGCAGCGATAAAGTCGACGCCGTCGACGAGCCCAAGACCTGGGACGACCTCCTCGACCCCAAATACAAGGGCAAGCTGGTGATGACCGACCCCTCCTTCACATCGTTGCAGGTATCGGTGGTCGGCACCATGGCGAAGGCGCGCGGCTGGGGCTTCTACGAGAAGCTCAAGGCCAACGACGTCATGATCGTGCAGGGCAACCAGCAGGCCTCCGACGCGCTCAAGCGCGGCGAGCGGCTGATCGCGGTCGGCGCGCTCGACTCCTACGCCGCCGACCTCAAGAAGGCGGGCCACCCGATCAAGACGCTTTATCCCTCCGACGGCGTCTTCGTCATTCCCTCCCCCACCTCGGTGGTAAAAGGCTCGCCCAACCCGAACGCCGCCAAGCTATTCGCGCAATTCATGATCGGCGACACCGCGCAGAAGATCTTTCCGGCCGACGGCGGCTATTCCGCACGCATCGACATCGCCCCGCCGGCGGGCTCGCCCGATCTCAAGGGGCTGAAGATCATCGCCGTCGACGACGGCTACATCGAGAAGGAGACCGCCCGCATCAAGCGGCGCTTCAACGAGATTTTTCAGTAAATCGCCTCCATTCTTCCGCCATGCTGTTGCCCCATGTTGCCGGCATAGGGGAACGGGGATTGCATGACCTTGCTTCAGCTAATTCTGCGCCGGAGCGCATGGCTCGCGGCGCTCGCGGCAATGCCGCTGCTCGCCGCCTGCGCGGGCGAGCGCGATCTGCCCAGCGAGCCGAGCTTCTACCGCAGCCTGGCGAAGGCGGACGCGAAGGTCGATGCCGGCGCCGCCGCCTCGATGATTTCCGGCTACCGCAAGAACAACGGGCTTCCGGCGGTGACGGTCGACCCCGAGCTGATGAAGCTCGCCGAGGCGCAGGCGCAGGGGATGGCCGGCCACGACAAGCTCAGCCACGACATCATCCGCTCGTTCCACGACCGCCTCAAAGCCGGCGGCTATCACGCCTATACCGCGGCCGAGAACGTCGGCGCCGGCTATCACACCCTGGCGGAGGCCTTCTCCGGCTGGCGCGACTCGCCGCCGCACCGCGCCAACATGCTGCTCGACCGCGCCACCCGCATGGGCATCGCCGCAGCCTACTCACCGAAGTCGAAATACAAAGTGTTCTGGGCGCTGATCCTCGCGGTGCCCGACGACCGACGGCTGGCGAGCTCTCAGTAGCCTTGCAGACGCGATAATGCGCCGGTGCAATCCGGACCGGTCTATCCCGGGTTGCCATGCGGGCCGCGTCCGCCCCAGCGGCGTCCGCGCCAGCCGGGCTCCGCTCCCGCCAGCAGCGCCGCCGCGCTCAGCGCTACGAAAGCGGCCAGCGCAAACGTGAACAACGCCGTCCACATCGCCGTATCCCTGAAATCGAATTAGGTGAGCGCCGGCCCCTGGTCGTCGGGCCGCGCTTGCGACTTGCGGCCGAACACGCCGGGTCGCCTGTGGGCGAGCACGCGCCGATAGTGCGGCGGGGGCCTCTCGCCCGCGAGGCGATCAAGCCTACGCAGTCCGTCCATGACCTCGTCGAACTGCACGATGCGGCCCGATCCTGGCGTCAGCCGCAGAGCCGGCGCCGCTTCCACCGCGCAGGCATCGGATGCCCACGAAGCCAGGATCGCCCGCTTCTCTGCCAGGGTGAGATCGGGATCGTCGACCACCTTCATGGGATGCTCGAATGCCCGCGCCGGGTGCAGCAGGGCGTCGAGGTCGAGCGCATCGTCGCGACGTCCATCGCGCCGGAATGGCGTCGGGACGAAGTCGTGTTTCCTCATAACCACATCCTCCGTCGAGCAACATGGATACGGGGTTCTTGCCGGGCGCACCCGTGCCGGTCCCCTGTCGGGGCCGCCGGCGGCCGACGATTTAGGCGTCCCCTTGGCGATTTCAAGAGGGGTGGCTTGGCCCTTGCGATTCAAGGTAAACCGCTGGGATCCATACGGGATTTCACCAATAGCGGCGGGGGGAGGATCACGGCGGGGGCGCGGAAGCGAGTTGGCACAGCTCGCCGCCGAAGCTCGTGCGTGCCTCCGCCATGAGCGGCGCGACCGCTGCGGCGAAGGCGCCGTGCGCGGCGGCCGTGAGCTCGACGATCTCGCAGCCTTGCGCCTCGATGGCGGCGCGCGCCGCGGCTTCCTCCTGCTCATGCAGCTCGCGCTGGAAGGCCACCGCCTCGGTCACGGCGGCGCGCATGGCGGCCTTGATATCCTCGGGCCAGGCGTCGAACGCGGGACGATTGAGGAAGATCGGGCGCGAAACGTAGAAGTGGCCGCTCAGGGTGTGAAAGCGATGGAACTTGTGCACCCCGTAGGTCACCGTGTTCGAAAGCGGGTTCTCCTGCGCGTCGATGGTGCCGGCGGTGATCATTGCGAGCGCCTCGGTAAGATCCATGCGCATCGGCACCGCGCCCAGCAATTCGAAGGTCCGCGCGTGCACTTTGCTGGGCAGCACGCGAATCGTCAGGCCGGCGAGGTCGGCGGGCGTGCGAAGCGTCCGTACGCGGTTGGAGATGTGGCGAAAGCCGTTCTCGAACCAGCCGAGGATGCGGAAATCCGTGCGCGCCTCGATCTTGCGGGCGAGCGCGTCGCCGAGCCGGCCGTCCATCGCGGCGCGCGCGGCCTGCGTGTCCGTGAACAGGAACGGCAGGTCGACGACGCCGAGCTCCGGCACCCGGTCGGTGAGGTAGCTCGAGGACTGGTAGCCGAGCGTGAGCAATCCGTGTTCGACCAGCCACAGAATGTCCTCGGCGCGATAGCCGAGATCCATGATGTTCCAGACATATTTCACCTCGACCCGGCCGCCGAACTCGCCTGTGAGCCGGTCGCCGATGGATTGCAGCGCCCTGCTGAAGCCGGTGCTGGCGGGGCCGTAGCCTCCCATTCGGATCCGGATCGGGTCGGGCATGGCGTTCCTCGTCGGCATTGGCTCAGGTCGCCGGCGGAGGCGGCTGGCTCAGCGTGACCGCGACCCCGGACGCGGCCAGGCCGAGGCCGAGCGCCAGCAGGATGCCGGCGACGCCGGTCGCGGCGGCGAGCAGGCCGGCGAGCGCGGGAAACACGATCTGGCCGACGCGATTGCCGGTCATCCGCAGCGTCAGCGCGGTGCCGTACACCTCGGGCGGCGCCAGATACATGACACCCGAAAGGGTGAGCGTCGAGGCGATGCCCATGGCGAAGCCGAGCCAGACGAGGACCAGATACATGCTCGGGAGCGAGAGCGGCAGCGCCAAAATCAGGAAGCCGGCGGCGCTGCCGAGCATGCTCGCGAGCGTGAGCGGGATGCGGCCGATGGCGAAGATCAGCCGGGCGTAGAATGCGCGCGAGACCAGCGAGGCGACGGAGCGGACCGCCAGCAGCAAACCGATATCGCTCGACTCGATCAGCCGTTCTGCCCCGAGCGCCGGCAGATAGATCACCAGAAGGTCGAGCGCGGTGACGGTCACCACGCTCGACACCATGACGGCGAAAAAACCGTGCAGCCGCAGCAGCTGGCCCACCGGCATGATATCGCCGCGCTTGTGCGGCTGTGCCTTGACGCGGGCGGGCCTGATCATGAGCGCGACGATGACGCTGGCAATGGCCGCGACCACCCCGATGGCGAACAAGATGTGCGTGGGCGGCAGCGCCGCCGCGCCACCGAGCCAGCCGACCACGAACGGCCCGAGCCCTTGTCCCACGGAGGCGGCGACCATGTAATAGCCGAGCGCGTCTTCGCGGCTGCGCACGCCGCCCGCGCGCACCGCCAGCATCTGATGGCCGGCCATGCAGAACATGTGGCCGAAGCCCAGGAGCACGCTGAAGCCGAGCAGATGCATGGCCGATTGCGGCCACGCCCAGAAACCGACGCAGGCGAGGAGCATCAGCGCGGCGCCGGTCCAGGTCGCCTTGGCGTCGTTGCCGCGATCGATCCAGCGCCCGACCTGCAGGGCGGTGAAGACCGGGATGATGGCGAAGCCGGTGGCGATGATGCCGAGCCAGACCACGGGCAGGCCGAGCTCGATTGCGCGGTAGGAGGTGGTGATCCGGATGATCAGGATCAGGGTCTGGATCAGCGTCACGTGGAGGAGGAACGGAACGAGCAGGCGGTAATCGAGGTCGCTCCGTGGGGCGACGCGTGCGCTCGGCTCCTGCTTCATCGATGGATCATTGCCCGTGCCCGAACCCCTGTGACGCCCGGTCCGTGGCAAACATCTGTTTACCGGGTCGCGCGCGCGCCGCAAGGATCACGCGCTCAGCGCGGGCGCGCGGCATGGCGGCAATGCAGGAGTGCTGGTGCGAACGTGGTCCAGAGCGGCCCGCCGGCTCCCGCAGGGGCTAAACTCGGCGCGGACGTCCGGACAATGTGCCTGAGAAGACTGGCTTTTCCGCCTGCGCCCGCCGTCAATTGGTCCCGCCCAGGTCAATTTTTTTCCTCAATTATCAATTCAACTCTCCCCTCGTTCGGGATCACGTCTGGGAATTGGGGATTTCTTAACTCCTCGTCTGGCTTGAAGAGCGCGTCGACGCCGCTGTCACCCTGGGGAGGGTTGCGCGTGCGCCGCTTCAAGCGGGATGTCTCCTCCCAGAAGTGATCGGCAGGGGGGACTTCCTTTGGTCTCACAGTCAATCGCTGTGATGCGCCATCCGCGCGTGGTTGCGCCGCCGCGCCGGGTGCCGATC
>JBAUOM010000893.1:0-2833 GCA_049579765.1 Xanthobacteraceae bacterium | reverse complement strand
TCGCCAATGCGTTCGAAGGCTCGGGCCAGGAGCTGTTCAATGCCGCCGTGCTCGGCGCCGCGGTGGTGATGCTGATGTGGCACAATGCCTGGATGGCGCGCCACGGGCGCGAGATGGCCGCCGAGATGGCCGTGGTCGGCGCGGCGGTGACCGCGGGCAAGCGGCCGATGACCGCGCTTGCGGTGGTCGTGGGGCTCGCCGTGCTGCGCGAGGGCTCCGAGGTCGTGCTGTTCCTCTACGGCATCCTCGCCGGCGGGACCTCGGGCTCCTCGCTGTTCCTCGGCGGCGTGCTCGGGCTCGCCGTCGGTGCGGCGTTCACCGCCTTGACCTATTACGGCCTGGTCAGCATCCCGGCGCGCCACATCTTCGCGGTGACGACCGTGCTCATCGCGCTGCTCGCCGCCGGAATGGCGGCGCAGGCGGTGCAGTATCTCGACAACGCCGGCGCGATCAGCGTGCTCGGTCGCCGATTATGGGACAGTTCGAGCTTTTTGCCGCAGGACGGAATGCTCGGCCGTCTGCTGCACACGCTGATCGGCTACACCGACCGGCCGACCGAGCTGCAGCTCCTCGCCTATCTCGGGACGCTGGTGGCGATGGTGGCGCTCGCATGGATCGCGACCCCGACACGTACGGCGCGCAACGCGGTGTGACGCTAGCGACGCGTCATGCGCGGGCTTGACCCGCGCATCCATCTTCTTACGAAGAGGGATGGATTGCCGGGTCGGACCCCGGCAATGACGGCCGAGAGACTACGCCAATCTCGCCTGTGCCTCGTCGTCCGCCGTTGGCGCGCCGTCGGCGCGCAGCACCGCGAAGGCGACCTCGGGCGCCTTCTCGATCACCTTGAGCAAGGCGCGGGCGGGGCCACGCGGCAAGCGCTTGCCCTGCTCCCAGTTGCGCACGGTCTCGAGCGGAACCCCGATGCGCGCGGCAAACTCCGCCTGCGTGAGATTGCTGCGGGCGCGCACGGCGCGGGCATAGGCGGCAGCGGCCGCCGCCTGTGCCTTCCTCGGCCTGGCCGCTCGGTCGGCGGTGCCCCCGTGGGGTGCGCGCATTTGTTGCGCGATGTCCGCGAGCCGTCGCGGCAGCGGCTGCTCGCTTCCATCGGGAAGGATTTCGACGATCCGGCCGTCGGCCTTCAATCGGACCCGCAGCATCTGCAAGGCCTACGTGATTCCCGCAAATCGGCCAAGGACCTCGCCTAGCCATCCCGCTAGCCGGATAGTCCGCAGGCCGAGTCGGCCATTGAGGATATAGTCCATTGGACGATTCGCTGCGGCGCTCACTTCAATCCGAACCACAACGTGGCGATGCCGAGGAAGGAGAAGAACCCGACCACGTCGGTCACCGTGGTGACGAACACGCCCGAGGAGATCGCCGGATCGGCGCGAAAGTGGTGAAGCGCGAGCGGCACCAATGTCCCGCCGAGCGCCGCGGCCAAAAGGTTGCACAGCATCGCCAGGCCGATGACGATCCCGAGGTCGGGCACCTTGAACCAGGCCGCCGCCGCCACCCCGGTGATCACCGCAAAGGCGACGCCGTTGACCAGCCCGACCAGCACCTCGCGCAAGATGATGCGGGCGGCATTGGCGCTCGACAGCTCGCGCGTGGCGAGCGCGCGCACCGCCACCGTCATGGTCTGGGTGGCGGCGTTGCCGCCCTGGCTCGCCACGATCGGGGCCAGCACCGCGAGCGCCACCATCTTCTGCAGCTGGCCCTCGAACAGGCCCAGCACCGAGGAGGCCAGGAAGGCGGTGGCGAGGTTGACCAGCAGCCAGTTGAAGCGCCCGCGCGCGATGGTCCACACCGGGTCCGACAGCTCCTCCTCGCGTCCCACGCCGCCCAGCGCCTTGATGTCCTCCTCCGCCTCCTCCTCGATGACGTCGACGATGTCGTCGAAGGTGATCACGCCGACGAGCCGCTCGCTCTCGTCGACCACCGGCGCCGAGACCAGGTCGTAGCGCTCGAACAGGCGCGCCACGTCCTCGCGGTCCTCGGTCACCTGCACGGGGCGCAGATCGTCCTCGATGAGCTGCTCGATCGGCACCGGCCGCTTCGTGCGCAGCAGCCGGTCGAGCGCCACCGCCCCTCTGAGCTTCCCGTCCGGCTCGGTGACGTAGAGCTCCCAGAAGCGATCCGGCAGATCCGGGGTCTCGCGCATGTGGTCGATGACCTGCCCCACCGTCCACGCCGGCGGCACGGCGATGAACTCGGTCTGCATGATCCGGCCGGCCGAGTTCTCCGGATAGAGCAGGCCGCGCGCCAGCACGACCCGCTCGGACAGGGGCAGCTGCTCCAGGATCTCGGTCTGCTCGTCCTTCGGCAGGTCCTCGAGAATGAACACGGCGTCGTCGGAATCGAGCTCGCGCACGCCTTCGGCCACGCTCTCGGCCGGCAATTCCTCGAGGATTTCCTCGCGCACCGCGTCGTCGACCTGGGTCAGCGCCGAATAGTCGAAGTCGTGGCCCATCAGCTCGATCAGGCGCGGGCGCAGCTCCGGGTCGAGCGCCTCGATCAGATCACCGGCATCCGCCTCGTGCAGATCGCCGACCAATTCGCGCAGCGCCGCCGTGTCTTTCGCCTCGATCGCCTGCGCGACACGCTCGACATAGTCGGCGCGCACCGCGCCGTCCTCGTCGCGCAGGGCGAGAGCGGCCGTGTCTTTGTCGGCGATCGTACCGAGTTCTTCGCTCATGCTGGTCCTGCGCAAACGCCGGCGCGGAAATGTATCGGGCTTGTACGCTTGCGCATGGCGGACTGGCAATCGCGAACGGCACGCATGCCGATATGACCGGCTCCTGTAAATAACAGGGAAAATACAGGCCGCGCT
>JBAUOM010000892.1:0-2163 GCA_049579765.1 Xanthobacteraceae bacterium | reverse complement strand
CGATCATGCGACCGACCTACACCCGCTCACCTAGAACCTGAATCCCCCAAGCCCGAGTCACTCCGCCGCAGGACCGGGATTGCGATTCAGTTATTGCTCGGAGTGTCCTTAGCTCCGTCTGAGTCTTGTTAAGGCCATCCAGCGCGCGCCGTCATTCGTTCGGCGCGCGGCGGTACCACATCTGCAGATCGAAGAAATTGAGGTCGGCCGCGCGCATGATGGCGCAGATCGCGGTCACCGCCTCGGTGGCATTGACCGGACGATCGCCGAACGGCGGGAGCTCCTGCGCACGGTCCTCCGACTTGGCGGCGTAGAGCCGCACCGCGGCGGAGAGCAGGCGCTGCAGGCTCTCGTCCGCCACCTCGTCCGGCCGGCCGCGCGCGAGCGCGTCGTCGGTCGCGGCACAGAACGCCGCCACGCAATCGGCGATGTCGTCCTTGGCCGCGGCTGAGCTCATTATTACTCCTGACGCGTTTCTGTGGCGAACCGATTCCCACTTCGTCGGAAAACGCTATGGGTTCATTCGGCCGGTACCGCGACCGGCTGCGGCGCCACCTTCTTGCCGGCGTTGTTTCCGGATTTGGCCGGCGGCACCTCGAGGTCGAACAGCCGCGCCGCGTTGAGCCCGAGGATGTTGCGCTTGGCCTGCTCGTTGAGGAACGGCAGCTTGGTGATCGAGCTCGGCGCGTCGAAGTCCCAGTGCGGCCAGTCCGAGGCGTAGAGCAGCTGGGTGTCGGCCTTGATCGCCTCGAACGTCGCCTGCGTGAGCTTCATGTTGCTGCGCTCGAGCGGCTGGCTGGTGTAGTACATGTCCTGCATGTACTCGCTCGGCTTGCGCTTGAGCAGCGGGCACTCCGACGTGCGCATCATGAACTCGGAATCGAGCCGCTGCATCACGAACGGAATCCAGGCCAGCCCCGATTCGATCCAGATCACCTTGAGCTTGGGGAAGCGCTCGGGCAGCCCGTTGAGCACCCAATTCGTCATATGCACCATGTTGAAGTGCGCGAACGACAGCGCGTGCATGCCGATGAAGCGGTTGATCTGCGCGAACGACGGATCGCCCCAGGTGAAGCCGGCATGGAAGCCGAGCGGCTTGCCCGACTCCTGCAGCGCGCCGTAGAGGCGCATGTAGGAATTGTGCCAGACCGGCTTGTGCCGGGTGGAGGTGACGGAGAAGCCGACCACGCCGGGCGCGTCGGCGAAGCGCTCGACCGTCTCCACGCACGCGTCGGGATCGTTGAACGGCAGGTAGAGGAGCGCCTTCTGGCGGGTATCCTGCGGCAGGATCTGCTCGATCAGCCAGCGGTTATAGGCGTTGCCGAGCGCCACCTCGGCATCGACCTGCGGATGCATGCCGAGCGAGAGCATCGGGGTAGGAAACACCACCATGTAGTCGATGCCCATGGCGTCCATGGCGCGCTGCGTGAGCTGGACCTGGCGATGCAGCCCGGGCGGCGTCGGCTCGGCCAGCTTCTGCTGGTGCATGATGCGGCCGGCGACGTCCTGGTAGAGCGGGCCGTTGACGTTGAGCAGACCGGGTGCGGGGCCGCGGTCGCGGAACGCCTCGGCGATGTAGCGCAGGACCTCGTTGTCGATGCGGTCGGTGATCTCCGACCAGAACGCGGTCTCGTTGACGTGGGCGTCGACATCGACGACCAGCCAGTCCTTGAGCTTCTCCGTCGTGGGTGCGGCCTTGGCGAGATAGTCGCGGGTGTCGGTGCGCGTGGAAATCTTCTCGAGCTCGGTGATGCGAGGCGCGGTTTCGCGGATATTCATGTTTCCACCCTGCGTTGCTGGGCCAGGAATACTTACGAATGCATCGGTTCCCGGTTGTTGCCCACCACTTTATTGGGACGGCTCTAAACGCGCAATGACCGCGCACGCAGGGAGGGAAATTGCTGCCCCGCGGCCGGGGCATGAGGGTTGCAGCGGCCGCCGGACGCGCGGCCGGCCGGTCGTCGCGGATGGGTCCGGCCCATTTGTGCAGGGGCCGCGCTCGGCGGCAAACGCCGTAGCGCTTGCGTCGCCGGCATGCTTTAAGCGGACCGCGCTTGCCCGTTGCCGCGACGCCACAATCGAGGAGCTTCAGCCCATGCCCGTGCGTCGACATCCCCGGGGCGGATACATCCTGCTGGCGGCGGCGAGTTTGATCGCCGCCCC
>JBAUOM010000891.1:0-3159 GCA_049579765.1 Xanthobacteraceae bacterium | reverse complement strand
GCTCGAAGCCCCGGGGCAGCGAGCGCAGGCTTGCGAGCCGCTCGACCGTGGCCGGCGCCTGAATCGCGATGTCGCCGACCACGTCATCCTTGAGCACGCGGCCGCGCGGCACGTCGCGCTCCTGCGCCTCGCGCTCGCGCCAAGCGGCGACCTCGATCAGCACGGCCAGCTCCCGCGGCTTGCGCACGCGCGTCTTCAGGCGCTCCCAGGCGTGCTCGGGCTCGAACCGATAAGTGGTGGGGGAGGTGAGGACTTTCATTTCCTCTCGCATCCAGTCGCTGCGCGCGCGCTTGTCGAGATCGGTGGAAAGCTTGACATAGACGTCGCGCAGGTGGGTGACGTCGGAGATCGCGTAGGCAAGCTGCGCCTCGCTGAGCGGCCGGCGCGTCCAATCGGTGAATCGATTCGACTTGTCGAGGCTGTCGCCGGTGATTCGCTGCACGAGCTGGTCGTAGGAGATCGAATCGCCATAGCCGAGCACCATCGCCGCGACCTGCGTGTCGACCAGGGGATGCGGGATGACGCCGGCCTCATGCCAGCAGATTTCGATGTCCTGACGGGCGGCGTGGAATACCTTGATGACGTTCTCGTCCGCCATCAGCGCGAAGAACGGCGCAAGATCGATGCCCTCGGCGAGCGCGTCGATGACGGTTGCCTCTTCGAGGCTCGCCATCTGCGCGACGCATAGCCGCGGATAATACGTGCTCTCGCGCAGGAACTCGGTATCGACCGTAACGAACGAATGCCGCGCCATGCGCGCGCAAGCGTCGGCGAGTTGCTCGGTCGTCGTGATCGGTTGCATGGGGGCTAGATAGCGCAGACGGCTGGCTTTGTCAGGGGCACCGGGCGGCAGGAGCATCGCGTGCGGCGGATCGCCCGACGCGGGGAACATTGCTGCTCAATCGATCCCGCATACCCTGGGGAAGATGCCGACGGTCTCCGATTTCTGAACTCATGGCCGTATCGTCGTTCGATCCTGGCTCGGCGCCGCGAGCCTGCGCTCAACCGGAAGGCGCGGCGGAGGGAAGGCGAAACCGCTCGACCTGCGCTTCGTCGACCTCGATGCCGAGTCCGGGTCCGGTCGGGAGCGCGACCATGCCGTCGCCGATCGCCGGTGCGTTGCGCACGATATCGCCGGCCAAGTAGAAGTGGGTCAGGCTCACGCCCCAATCGGCGGCAGGCACCGCGCAGGCGAGGTGGATCGTCGCAGCCGAGGCGATGCTCGATTCCGCGATCTTGGCAGCGACGTTGACGGCGAGACCGAGACGATCGCACAGCCGCGCCGCTTCCATCGCCGCGCTCATGCCGCCGAGCTTGATGAGCTTGAGCGAGACGCCACCGGCACCGCAGCGCGCATGCGCCTCGATATCCGCAAGCGAGTGGATGCCTTCGTCGGCGCCGACCGGCATCGGGGCGATGCGCGCAAGCCGGGCGAGCGCGCCGAGATCATCGTAGCCGAGCGGCTGCTCGACGAAGATCAGCCCGGCATCGCGCACGCCTTCGAGATAGCGGCGGGCGTCGACAAAAGTCAGGCCGCAATTGGCATCGGCGCAGAGCGGCGTCGCCGGGCCCAGCGCCCGCCGCAGGGCGAGCGTGGACGCTATCTCGGTTTCCACCGGCTTGGTGCCGATCTTGAGCTTGAAGAAATCGAACCCCTGCGCGCGCTTGGCCTGCGCCTCGGCAATGTCTTGCTCGGGGGTGGCATTTCCCAGGAGCCACATCGGCGCGACCGCGGAGCGTACCGCACCGCCGATCAGATCGACTGCCGGCAGCCCGGACGACCGGCCGAGGAGATCGAGCAGCGCCATCTCGATCGCGGAATGGGCGCCGGTATTGCCGAACAGCGCACGCTTGAGCGCGCGGCACAAGGCTGGACGCATCCATGCGTCCTGGCCCAGGAGCAGGGGGGCGAGGTGATCGCGCACGGCCGCCGCCAGCCCCTCGAGCGTATCGCCGGTCATGGCGGGAGCGGAGGCCGCCTCGCCCCAGCCGACGGTCCCGTCCACCCCCTCGATGCGCACCAGGATGTTGAGCGCCCGGTCGACGGTGACCCCCGCCATCGACATTGCCTTCTGCAGGGGCAATGCAACCGGGACGGCGTCGACCCGGCGAATGAGCAGCGGCTCGCGCTCACTCGTGTTGCCGTGAAACCCGCTCTGTGCCTCCATGTCGTCCTCAGGCGGTTCCGCGCACGCGCGGCATGTGGATGAACTCCCAGGGCGACGGCATCGGACCGACCGGCACTTCGATCAGCGTCGGTCCGTCCCGACGCTTGAACGCGCGCTTGAGCGCCGCGCGCAGCTCCGCCGGATTGTGCGCACGCTCGGCCTCGGCGCCGAAGCTCTGCGCGTAGCGCACGAAGTCGGGATTGGTGAGATCGCTGGCGATGACCCGGTTGCCGAACTGCTCCTCCTGGATGCGCCGCACATTGCCGAACGCGCCGTCATTGAATACCACTACTGTCAGTGGAATACGGTGGCGCATGGCGGTGGCAAGTTCGTTCGCGGTGAACAGAAAACCGCCGTCACCGGAGATCGACAGCACCGGCACGTCGCGGCGCGCGTGCTGCGCGCCGAGCGCGGTCGCAAAGCCCCAGCCGAGATTGTCCTGGTAGCCGGGCGAGAGGAACGTGTTCGGTTTGTAGACCGGCAGCAGCAGCCTCGCGGCAAAGCCGATCTGGGTGACCTCATCGACGAAGATGCCGTCCTCGGGCAGCTCCGCGCGGATGGCGTCGAGAAAGGCGATCTGCGGCGCGAGCTTGTCGAGGCGTCGGCGCATCTTGGCCTGCCGGTCCTGCATCTCGGCGCGGCGTGACGGGCGACGGTGGTGCGCGAGCGCATCGACCAGGCGGCGCAAGATCGGGCCGGCGTCGCCGACGAGGGCGACGGCGGGTCGTCGGAAGCGCTCCGGCTCCTCAGGATCGGCATCGACTCGGATGACGGCAAGGTCCTCGTCCAGGCCCCACTGCGTGAAGCCGTAGAACAGCCGCGTGCCGACGGCGAGCACCACGTCGGCCTCGCCCCAGAGCTCGCGGCCGAGCGGCAGCGTGACGCTCAAGGGATCGCGGCTGTCGAGCACGCCACGACCGCGGCGATAGCCGAGCACCGGCGCCTGCAGCAGCCGCGACAGCTCGGCGACCTCGGCGGCGGCACCTTGCGC
>JBAUOM010000890.1:0-2842 GCA_049579765.1 Xanthobacteraceae bacterium | reverse complement strand
GCGCAGCCTGCCACCGCCGCGGCCTGAACGGTCGCGGTCTGGCACTTTTCGGATCACGCGCTATGGCGCCTCGGCCGCCCGGGGGGCCTGCGGCAGGACCGCGCATATTCTGCAGCGCAGGCCGCTCGGCGCGAATGTGGTTTCGACCTCGCCGTCGAGCCGCTTGATTGCGGACTCCAGCAGCTTGCTGCCGAAACCCTTTCGCGTCGGCGGCGCGGGCGGCAGATCGACGCTCTCGAGCCATTGCAGCGTGAGCCGGCCGTCCGTGTGCCGCCATTGGATCTCGATCCGACCGTCGGGCTTGGAGAGCGCGCCGTATTTCGCCGCATTGGTCGTGAGCTCGTGGATGACGAGCGCCAGCAACATTGCGGTCTGCGACGAGCACCGCACCTCGTCGCCGCACCAGCTGACGCGGGTGCTGTCATAGGGCCGCAATTCTCCGATCAGGATGTCCTGCAAGGAGGCGGACTGCCAGTCGCACCTGGAGAGAAGATCATTCGTGGCGGCGAGCGCCGCGAGCCGCGCACCGATCTTCTCGCGCAATTCCTTTTCGTGCACCAGCGATTGGTTGAGAATGGTCTGGATGCTGGCCAGCATGTTGCCGAGCCGGTGGGCGAGCTCCTGGTTGAGGAGCTGGCGTTTCTGCTGCTCCTCGCGCAGTTGCTGCAGCAGGCCGCGATAGCTCACCGCCACCCACAGAATGAGGGCGGAGGACGAAGCGTAGAGCAGCCAATTGTCGATGTTCGCCAGTGCAAACGGCGCCAGCGTCCATGGCGCCGGCGCGAACAGCCAATAGGCGACCACTCCGCCCAGGATCATGGCGAGCGCGCCGGCCACGCCGCCGCCCAGCAACGCCGCGACCAGGGTGGCCGCGCAGTACGGAGCGAAGACCACGCTCGACGGCCGCACGAGGCCGATCGCACAATGGACGGCCGTCGCCGCGCCGACGCAGACGACGGCGAAAACGAGCGCACCCGCGGACCCCGGAGAAAGCCCCCACGGCCACACGGATCGCCACCAATGCAGGCGCGAGCGCACCGCGTCGCGGACGCCAGAATTGGATAATTGGCCATGGAGCGCGAGGCGATCGGTATCCATCGCGAGGCTGAATGAATGAATATGGCCGCCCCGCCTAAAAGGTGCGCCGCGAGGTGGGCGAGAATGCGTCAACACGAAGTTTTGATGACCGCAGCCGGGGTCCCGGCTACTCGCCGATCAATTCCTTCCGCCTCAGCTCGAGCTCTTCCGCATAGCGGCGCAGCGCATGGGACTCCGAGAGCAGGCCGGCGACGTGGCGCCGGTCCTGCGAATGGACCACGGCGAGCGCCTCCGCCTCGGCCTTGTCGAAGATGGCAATGGCTTCTTTCACCGTCATCGTCGGCAGCAGGGTGGTATCGCGACACGAGCATTCGCGCGACTGCTCTGAATTCTTGCAACCTCGATGGCAATTAAACGCCCGGCGCTTTCGAATGTGCCCGTCACCCGCGCTCGTTGTGGACATGAAGCCGCGAATGGCGCACATCGCCGTATGGTGCCGGGACCCGCCGGGCGGGATTGTCGGAGCAGGATATGGTGCTTGGTGTGCCCGCGAGCGAGCTGCTGCTGCTCGCGGCCTTGATCATTGTCGGCGGCGTCGTCACCGGCTTTCTCGCCGGGCTGTTCGGAATCGGCGGCGGCGCGCTCATCGTTCCGGTCCTGTACGAGGTGTTCAGCGCCCTCGGCGTGCCGGACGAGGTTCGCTTCCAGCTGTGCGTCGGCACGTCGATCGCCATCATCGTGCCCACCAACGTGCTCTCTTTCCTCACCCACCGCGACAAGGGCGCGGTGCTGATGGACGTGGTGCGGGCATGGACGCTGCCCGCGGTGATCGGCGTGGCGCTCGGCTCGGCCATTGCCGCGTTCGCGCCCGCCGCGCTGCTCAAGCTCGCCTTCGTGCTGGTGGGGAGCGTGATCGCCCTCAAGCTGCTCGCCGGCCGCGACACCTGGCGGCTCGCCGACGACCTGCCCGGCCGGGGCGGCATGACCGCCTACGGCTTCTTCGTCGGGCTTGCCGCCTCGCTGATGGGAATCAGCGGCGGCTCCATCTCCAACATGATCCTGACCCTGCACGGCAAAACGATGCACAACGCGGTCGCGACCTCGGCCGGTCTCGGCGTGCCGATCACGATCGCGGGCACCATCGGCTACGTCCTGGCCGGCCTGCCGCAGCAGGCGTTGATGCCGCCTTTTTCGCTCGGGTTCGTGTCGCTGATCGGCTTCGCGCTGATGGCGCCGGTGTCGAGCTTCACCGCCCCCTACGGGGCGCGTCTTGCCCACGCGCTCTCGAAGCGCCGGCTCGAAGTCGCCTTCGGTTGCTTCCTGCTGCTCGTGTGCGCGCGCTTCATGGCGAGTCTCGCCGGATGAAGGCCGGGCAATGCGTCAACCGATGAAAGCAATGCGAGCGGTCGCCGGCTCGGTAAGAGCGGCAGCCGCCCTGGAGCGGGACGACTTTTCTTCGAATCGTCATCCCGCTCGGCTGTTTGTTGTTGCATGATCTGTTCCAAACACCGGCAGGCGCCGTTCGGGATCATGCGCTAGTGTCCCGATTCCGAAGTTCGCGTCATTGTGCGGCACCCTCGTTTGCGAACTTCGGAATCGAAGGACACTAGCAACTTGTTGATCTAGTGTGGCTTTGGTTCAGAAGTCCGCATCTCGGACTCGCCGTGAGAATGATGCGGACTTCTGAACCGCCACACTAGCGCTTCACCATCGTCCCGCCGGGGCCCGACGGCAAGCGGCAGATCTGGGTGCGCACGGACGAGGGCGCGATGGCGGCGATCGCCGCCCCGCTGCCGCCCACCCC
>JBAUOM010000889.1:0-1776 GCA_049579765.1 Xanthobacteraceae bacterium | reverse complement strand
GTGCCGGTGTGTCTCGATCCGCGGGCGCGCCTGATGCGCGGCATCGGCGACGTTCTCTCCCCGCCGCTCGATCTTCCCCGGCTGTTCGCGGTGCTGGTCAATCCGGCCGTAGCCGTCTCGACCGGGGCGGTTTTTGCGGCCCTGAACGTCGCGCCCGCGGCGCAAGCCGCGCTCGGGGAAACGACCGCGACAACGGCGGCGCTAATGGCCGAGATCGCCGATGGCCGCAACGACCTGGAGGAGCCGGCCATCGAACTCGCGCCCGCGATCGCCGATGTTCTGGCCGTGCTGCGCAAGCTGCCCGGCTGCCGGGTTGCCCGCATGTCGGGCTCGGGAGCGACCTGCTTCGGCCTGTTCGAGTCGACGGCGGCGGCGAAGGCGGCGGCGCGGACGCTGCGGGTGGGATATCCGGGCTGGTGGGTGCGCGCGACGGTGCTGGGCGATCAATCCAAATCCGATTGATCAATTCACACAAGCGATGCCGATCGGCGGTTACGCTAATTCGAGCGGCAGATGCAGAACTCGACGGTCTCTTCGAGCGCCGCCTTCATCGGGGAGGCGGGAAAGAACGCCAGCGCGTCGGTGGCGATGGCGCCGTAATGGCGCGCGCGCTGGACGGTGTCTTCGAGCGCGCGATGTTTCACCATCAGGCTGATCGCATGCTCGAGGTCGGCATCGGTCGCGTCGCCTTCCTCGAGCGTGCGCCGCCAGAACGCGCGTTCGCTCTCGGAGCCGCGCCGGAACGACAGCACCACCGGCAGCGTGATCTTGCCCTCGCGAAAATCGTCGCCGACATTCTTGCCGAGCTTGGCCGCCTTGCCCCCGTAATCGAGCGCGTCGTCCACGAGCTGGAAGGCGATGCCGAGATTCATGCCGAACGAGCGGCAGGCGGATTGCTCGTCCTTGGGCCGCGCCGCGAGTGTCGGACCGACCTCGCAGGCGGCGGCGAAAAGTTCCGCGGTCTTGGCTCGGATCACGGCGAGGTAATCGTCCTCGGTGGTGGCGGTGTTCTTGGCGGCGCCGAGCTGCATCACCTCGCCCTCGGCGATCACCGCCGCGGCCGACGACAAGATCTCGAGCGCCTTGAGCGAGGCGACCTCCACCATCATCTTGAAGGCTTGGCCGAGCAGGAAGTCGCCGACCAGCACGCTCGCTTCGTTGCCCCACAGCATGCGCGCGGCGAGCTTGCCGCGCCGCATCTCGCTCTCGTCGACCACGTCGTCGTGCAGCAAAGTGGCGGTGTGCATGAATTCGACGGCGGCCGCGAGCTTGACGTGGCCGCTGCCGGTATAGCCGGCGAGTTGCGCCATGGCCAAGGTGAGGATGGGGCGCAGCCGTTTGCCGCCGGAGGAGATCAGGTGGTTGGCGACCTCGGGAATCATCGTCACCTGCGAGCCGGTGCGTGACAATATGGTCGCGTTGACGCGCCCCATGTCGGCGGCGACGAGTTCGAGCAGACGATCGATGGTGGTGGGCGAACGGCCTTCGAATGGGACGATGACGGCCAAGAGAAGCGCTCCAAACGACAGACGCGCGAGCATAGAAACGCTATGGTGGCGCGGCAAGTGCGCGAAACCGCACATTTGCGCGAGCGGTGCTCGCGAAAAGGGCGAATTGATGGGAAAGCGCGGGACGATGGCGGCGCGACCGGCGGCCGCCCTCTACCTCCGCGACATCGATTGCGCCCGTCCCGCGGCAGCGGGCGGCGGGCGGCGAGTGAGGCCGGCCGCCGGGGAGGAGACGACGCGTGCGCGAGCTTGTTCGCACCAATGATCC
>JBAUOM010000888.1:0-7781 GCA_049579765.1 Xanthobacteraceae bacterium | reverse complement strand
ACCGCCAGGGTCCGCAATGCAGCCTTCTGCTCCTCACTCGCCGCCACCGGAGATTTGCCAGCCATGTCCCACCCCCGCGAATCAATGGGAACACGGAATCACGGCCAGCATCCGTTGGCCAGCCTACTGAAACCTGCTTAGCAGTAGGCAACTCATAGCGGCAGGCGCTCCGGCGGCCACGCGGCCGCACCGCCGCACCGCCGAGCAAGTCAAGAAATTCGCGCCGCTTCAAGTGTCCCAAGCCAATCACCGGATAACGGCAGGACTATAACACTCTGCGGAGGGGGTCGAATTAGTCATTGGCCACGACCCGGACCGGCCGGCCCAATGTCGCAGAGTCGGTCATTCGGCGATCTCGGCTCCCGTGTCGGGTTTGCCCGAAAGCGGGCAGGGGATCTCTAGAAATGTCGGCCCAGACGGATATCCGCCACGCTTCGGGAATGACCGCGTCATCGATTGATGCCAAGGAGAGGCGTGCTGTCCACCTGCGGGCGGGAGCTGTGCCTTGTTGCAATTCCGCCATTCGCGGAGGCCGACGTGCCCAACTCTCCGAAGCGGATTGCCGAGCTCAGTTGACGGGGTTGCTCATCCTCATGGTGGTGGCCTAAACGACGTGCGACCTCGAGGCACCGGCGCGCACGGCACTAGGACGGGTTATTCTTCCGGCAAGCTTCGCTCGCCTCCAGCCGGCGCTCGTGTCGAACGTTAGCCGAAGAGAGAGCTATGAAGCGCACGTGGACGATCATCGGCGTAGCTGACGTGCCCCGGAGCTTCAAGTGGTACCAGTCGCTACTTGGCCTGGCGGAGACGGCTCCTGAACACGACGACTTCGGGCAAATCCTCGACTCGGATGCAACGGTATTGCTCTGTCTCCACAAGTGGGGTGCCCGCGAGCATCCCTCGTTGACAAGCCCCTCCTACGCCAAGCCTGGAAACGGCCTCCTCTTGTTCTTCCGGGTCGACAACTTCGAGGTAGCTTTGCCAAGGGCGCGCGCGCTCGTCAGCCGGCTGGAAGAAGAGCCACACGTGAATCCCAGCACTGGAACCGCGGAGTTTTCGCTCCGAGATCCTGACGGGTACTACGTCACCATCAGTGCGCTCAACGCGACCTAAGCGCTCCCTCGAGCCGACAGTCAAACGTTCCCGCATGTCCGTGTCGGTCAAATGCCGACGCCTCCGCCCGCACCCGTAGGTCTCCTCCCGCCGGCTGCGGACATAACGCCACGATGGTTCCGGGCAGCAACATCCGGGTTCGGGATCGGCGAGGCGCTCGACCCTGATCGTGTGCTCCCACCGTCGCCGATGCGACACGGTCGCTCCTCCACCAGGACCGACATCGGATTGCAGGCTTCAGCTTGTCGTTCATGGACCTCGATATCCCGAAAAATTTCTGGCGATGGCAAGCCGGCCCGGTTAGCATCCCACCCGTGACACGGCCTATGCACCTGAACTTGTTCATCCAGAGCCGCGGGCATCACGAAGCCTCATGGCGGCACCCGAAGTCGTCGAAGCTGCCGCTCACCGATATCCGCTACACGGTGGAGCTGGCGCAGAAGGCCGAGGCCGGCCTGTTCGACTCGATCTTCCTCGCGGACGTTCTGGGATTGTGGAACGACGTCGAGCGGACGCCGTTCAACTGGCTCGAGCCGATCACGACGCTCGCCGCGCTCGCCATGGCGACGAGCCGCATCGGACTGATCGCGACGGCCTCGACCACATACACCGAGCCCTACAACCTCGCGCGGCAATTCTGCTCGCTCGATCACATCAGCCGCGGCCGCATCGGCTGGAACATCGTCACCACATGGTCGCCGCAGGCGGGCGGCAATTTCGGCGGTATCGGCCAGGTGAGCCACGCGGATCGCTACGAACGGGCCGAAGAGTACATGACCGTGGTCAAAGGCCTCTGGGACAGCTGGGCCGACGACGCGGTGCTCGACGACCGCGCCGGCGGACGCTATGCGGACCCGCGGCGGGTGCGGTCCATCGATCACGCAGGGCCGCATTACCAGGTCAAGGGTCCGTTGAACCTGCCGCGCTCGCCGCAGGGGCGTCCGGTGCTCGTGCAGGCGGGCTCTTCCGATACCGGCCGGCAATTCGCCGCACGCCATGCCGAGGCGGTGTTCACCGCACATCTGGAGAAGTCGACGGCGCGCGCCTTCTATGCCGACCTGAAGGATTTGGTCGCGGCAACGGGGCGGACTCCCGATCAGGCGCTGATCCTGCCCGGTTTCAGCCCGATCATCGGATCCACGGAGGCCGAAGCGCGCCGTTTCGCGGACGAGCTCAACGACCTGTCCGATCCCGAGACCGGCCGCAACCGGCTTTCGCTGCGGTTCGGCGGACACGACTTCTCGCATCTGCCGCTCGACCAGCCGCTTTCGCCGGAGGACTTCCCCGACCCGAGCACCAACGAGGCCGCCCGCAGCCGGACCGAGGTGATCGTGGGATTTGTCAGAGAGCAGCGTCCGACGCTGCGGCAGTTGCTCGCGAAGCTCGCCGGCGCCCGTGGCCATTTCACGTTCGAAGGTACGCCGGAGCAGGTCGCCGATCTGATGCAGGACTGGTTCGACGATGGCGTCGCGGACGGATTCAACCTGATGCCGCCGGTGCTGCCGGAGATGCTCGACGTGTTCATTGCCGAGGTCGTGCCGCTCCTGCAAAAGCGCGGCCTGTTCCGCACCGCCTACGAGGGCGAGACGCTGCGCTCCCACTTCGGCCTCGCGCGACCGGCAGCGGCGATCGCACTCGAGCCGCCCGCGTCCGCGGCGCCCGCAACGCGCAAGGCCATGGCTTGAACGCATTGTGGCTTGAACGCCTTGTGGCTTGAACGCCTTGTGGCGTTGGACGACAATCGACTGACCGTTGTATCTGAGACGGCTCGGAGAGGGCGACGGCGATGAAGAAGCTTGCTGTTATCGCGTTGTTCGCGGCAATCGGCTTCGCGGGGCAAGCCGCCGCGCAGGAGAAATTTCCCTCACGGCCGGTCGAGCTCATCGTTCCATGGGGACCGGGCGGCGGGGCGGACCAACTCGCCCGTCTGATCAGCAAGCTCGCGGAGCCGATGCTCGGGCAAGGCGTCCCGGTGGTGAACGTTCCGGGGGCGACCGGCGCAACCGGCATGGCCAAGCTGCTCGCCGCGCCGGCCGACGGCTATTCGGCCGCGATCTATATCGCCGACACCCATGCGCTGCTCGCCGGCAAGGACGCGCGCTGGACGAGCAACAGCATCGTGCCGCTCGCGGTGCTCATCAAGGCGCCGTCGTTTCTGTTCGTGGGACAGAACAGCCCATTCAAGTCCTGGGCGGATTTCGCCGCTCAGGCCAAGGCCAATCCGGGCAAGCTCAAGGTCGCCACGTTGGGCTTCGGCAGCGTCGACGATTTCTCCATCAGCGTGCTGGACCGCGGCGGAATCAAGCTCGTGCAGGTTCCCTTCTCACGCCCGAGCGAGCGCTATGTGTCGATTCTCGGCGGCCACGCGGACATCCTCTACGAGCAAGCCGGCGATGTCGGGCAGTTCCTGAAAAGCGGGCAGATGCGTCCCATCCTGACCTTCGGCGAAAGGCGATCCTCGTCATTCAAGGACGTGCCGAGCTCGTTCGAAATGGGCTTCAAGGTGGCGCTGCCGCAATTCCGCTCGATCGTCGTGCGCGCCGAAACGCCGCCGGACCGCGTGAAGGCCTTGTCGGACGTTCTCGCCAAGGTGGCGGCGACCGCCGAGTTCAAGAAATTCCTCGAGGCGCAGTTCGCAGACCCGGACAGTTTCGTCGCCGGCAGCGAGGCCGGCGCGTTCGTCAACGCGCAACTCGAGGACATGAAGAAGGCGATGGCATCCCGCTGATCCAGTGGTCCGATGCCGAAGTCGTTCCGGCCAGCGCTGCCATACGTCGCCGGCCTTGCGTTCGCCGCCTTGTTCTTCGTGCTTCTGGGGCGGGTCGAATACACGCCGCGCGCCGGTCTCCTGGGCCCGACATTCTGGCCCATGCTCGCGCTGGTGCTGATGACGCTCGCATGCCTGTACGAGATCATCAGAATCACGCTCGGGGTCGCGTCCAGCCCGCATGGACTGGCTGACGCGTACGAGGACGCCGGCGATGACGAGACCGACGATCCCAGGCATCCCGGCCTGCTCGCCGGCGGAATCGCCCTGCTCGCGGCTTTCGGGTTTCTGGTTCCGATCCTGGGCTTCCTGCTGGCCGGCCTGCTGTTCCTCGCAAGCTTCATGTATCTCGGCCGCTATCGCAACCACGTCGCCATCTGGCTGAGCAGCACTGCCATCACGTTCTTCATCGCGCTGGTGTTCGTGCGGCTGGCCTATGTGTCGCTGCCGCGCGGGGTCCCGCCGTTCGACCGGTTTACCGACTTCATGCGCATCGTCCTCGGCGGATAGAGAGCGATCGGGCATCCATGATCGATATCCTGATGCAATTGGGGACAGGATTCATCCAGTGCCTCACGCCGCTCAACCTTGCGATGCTCGTCATCGGCATCGTGATCGGGCTCCTGGTCGGCATCTTGCCCGGCCTCACGCTGGTGATGGGCGTCGCGCTGGCGCTGCCCTTCACGTACAAGATGGATGTCACCGCCGCGATCGTGCTGCTGACCGCGATGTATGTGTCGGGCACTTACGGCGGAGCCTTCACCGCCATCCTGTTCCGCATTCCCGGCGAGCCGATCGACGTTCCCATGCTGTGGGACGGCTACACCATGGCGCGACGGGGGCAGGCGGCGAAAGCGCTGGGATGGACCCTGATCGCGGCGCTCGGCGGCGGCATGCTCTCCGCGGTCATCATGACGCTCTTGACGCAGCCGCTCGCCAGCTTCGCATTGCATTTCTCGTCGCCGGAGTATTTCGCAATCCTGCTGTTCGGGTTGACGAGCGTCATCGCGCTCGGGCGCGGCGCCCTGGCCAATGCGCTGATCAGCCTGGCGATCGGGCTTCTCGTCGCGTCGGTCGGAACGGATCCCATCTATGGCGCCTACCGGTTCACCTTCGGCTCGCCGATTCTCGCGGATGGCATCGAATTCCTGGTGGTGATGGTGGGCACCTACGGCGTCGGCGAGGTGTTGGCACGGTTGGAAAAGGGATTTGCCGGCAAGCCCATCGAGAAGATCGCCGGAGCCCGCACGGAATTGCCGAAGCCGCGCGAGATCGCAAATCTCGGCCCGATGTTCCTGCGCTCGAGCCTGCTCGGCACGATCATCGGCCTGATCCCCGGCGCGGGGGCGACGATCGCATCGTTCGTCAGCTACGGCGTGGAGGCGCAGTACGGGCGACGCAAGGACGACATGGGCAGCGGCGTCGCCGAGGGTATCGTCGCGCCCCAGGCCGCGGCGACCGCCTCCGTCGGCGGGGCGCTGGTCCCGTTGCTGGCGCTCGGCATCCCGGGAAGCGGAGCCACGGCGGTGATCCTGGGCGCTTTCATGCTCCAGGGCATACAGCCCGGACCGCAAGTCCTCGTCAGCTCGGCGGGCATGGTCTACACGGTCTTTGCCTCGCTTTTCATCGGCCTCGCATTGATGTGCGTGATCGGATATTTCGCGATCCGCCTTCTCGTGCGGATACTCGAGTTCCCCGAGGCGATCGTCTCGAGCTACGTCGTCATCCTGTGCTGCATCGGTGCGCTTTCGATCCGCAACAACCTGACCGACCTGTGGCTGATGATCGGCTTCGGGATCGTGGGCTATGGCGCCGAGCGCCTGCGGTTCCCCCTTGCGCCCCTGGTGCTCGGCGCCATTCTCGGTCCGCTTGCCGAAGAGGCCTTCATGAACACCATGATCAGCTTCGGCAACGACTGGACGATCTTCTTCAGGCGGCCGATCTCCGGGGCCGTGATGGCATTGGTCATCGTCACCCTGCTGGTCCCTATCTTCGGCGCATTCAGAGCCAAGCGGAGCTAGAGCCGGCTCCCATCGAGGCGACGACGTCCGCGCTGGCCGGCGGCGCACCGTGGCAAGGTGGCTTGACCCGCGGGCGCGCGAATCTCGGCACAGCCGATCTCACGCGTTTGTATTTCGCCATCGCCGAGCTCACCGGTCGGCCACGCCGTTTGATCAGCGTTTTGAGGAAATTGGTCGTCGGCTTTTCAAAGATGAGATAGGTCGCAGCGGCGATGGCGAGACCCGTCGCCAGCATCACGGCCATATATGCCCATGCGTGACCAACCGGACTGACGGCCACCCCGGTCACGCTCCAGCCCACGAGGCTGAATGACAGGAGGTGCGTGCAATAGAGTGCATAGGAGCTGTCGCCCAAGAACACCACACCACGGATCAAGGCGCTGCGCTTCGGGCTGGGCATCGACGACAGCGACATCCCGGCGACGATCAGTGCTGCGGCGATGCCGGCGCTGTAGGGGCGCGGGAGCGAATCCAGGGTTGCCGTAAGCCAAGTGACCGCGACGATGATCGAGCCGATCGTAGTCCACAGCGAGAGCCGAACGCCGGCGCGATAGACGAGCGCGATCGTCATGCCGAACAAGAATTCGAAGATGACCGGATCGGCGAGGTACGCGATGCCGCTTGCTGCCGGCGGGTGAGCCCAGCGGGCGGCATCGCCGGACGCGGGGCCCAACAGCACGGAAAAAGCGATCAGAAACACGCCGGCGCCGGCCACGACGGCGAAACGCCGCCGCGCCAACAGCGCAAGCGCAAACACGGTGTAGAAGAACATCTCGAAGACCAGCGTCCACCCGACGAAGAGAAGAGGCGCCTCGGAAGGGACGTGAGGCGCAAAAAGCAATGAGCCTAGGACCGCCTTGGTGGAAGCGTATGGAACAACGAACCAAACCAGGATCGCCGTCGCCGCCCAGTAAAGGGGCACAATCCGCGCGACGCGCCGCGCGAAGAACTTGATCGGCGCGCCGGGCCGTCCGAACAGACCTTCGGAGGAGTAGACCATCACGAATCCGGAAATGGCAAAGAAAAGATCGACCCCGAATTGGCCGTATAAAGTCGGAAACTCCGCCGCGACTTTCAGGTTCACGGCGTTGATGGCATGTCCCCAGAACACCAGCCACGCCGCGATCGCCCGCAGCGCCTGAAGCGATACAAGGGATGAGGAGTCCGGCCGCACCGGCTGTGAAATTTTCATCGCGCCCCTCGTCCGGGACCTTAACAGCTCGGCCCGCCCCGAGCCAATCCCCATGCGGGACGCCCAGGCGGAGGGGCTGGCCGATCTCCGCGATTCCCGCCATGACTCGATTTCGCTTGTGTGGCTGTCGGGAATTCTTGTCGGCAAAGCCGCAGCCTGCCAGCAGCATCATGGCGCAGCCAATGAGCATCACCCTGAGGAGCATGGCGTGCGAGCGGTCCCATTGCTCTCCGGTCGAGGTAGGCGCCGTCCAGAGCACGTCCAGACTCATGCGGCTGATATCGGCTGCTACCGCCGCTCGCGCATGACGGTGCTGGGTCAGAAGACCGGGCTCAGCTCGGCTCGGCGCGCTCGATATCGACGTTGAGGCAGTCGCCCACCCGGTAGCGATGGCCTTCGCCGGCGCGCAGCAGCGCGCGCGCCTCCTCCGCGCTCTCGGCCTCGGCGAACCACTCCTCGACCCGCGTCACGGGCACCGTGGCGTGAAACGTCTTCAGCCTGGGTTTGAGCTTTTGAGCGCGGCTGTTTGCTGCGTTGCATGAGTCCGCACCGGCACCTCGCGTCAGCTCGCGGCGCCGCATCAATTCGGTAGCAATTGGAGGCGAAGCGGACATCTCGCTTCCGGCGCGCCGCCGACATGACCATATGGGCCAGTCATGCGTTGCAAGGGGGACCGCCAGGTTGGCAG
>JBAUOM010000887.1:0-1876 GCA_049579765.1 Xanthobacteraceae bacterium | reverse complement strand
GGCCGGGCCAGATCATCGGCCAGTAGGCGGTGGAGAGGGCGAGCCTTATCCTGTGGCCCGCCGGGAACGCCGAGCCGGCGTCGTTGAGTTGGATGCGGACCCGGTAGCGCTGCCCCGCCGCCAACGGCGCGGGGTGCTCATGTCCGTCGCGATGGGCGAGGTTGAGCACGCCGTAGCTCACCCGCAGCGATTCGCCCGACGGGTGCACGTCGCACAGCCGGGCCACCAGGTTCGCAACCGGCCGGTCGGAGGCGATGTCGAGCGTCACCACCGCCGCGCCGAGGATCTCGATCGGCGCCCCGAGCGGCGGCGTGTCGAAGATGAGCGAGCGCATGTCGTCGTCGCGCTGGTCGCCGGCCTGATCGTGCCCGCGGCCGAACGGAACCCAGTTTCCCGCGCATTTGCCGACCGTCTGCGGCGAGCACAGCGCGCGCGCCGTCGAAGGCGCCGCCGCGTCCCGCAGCCCGTCGTCGGTCAGGAACAGGCGCTCGGCCGTGATTCCCGCTGACGGCCAGGACGCTTCGGCGACCCACCGGCCCGGCAGCGCCTGGTGATGGGATGCGGGTTGCATGCTGTCCGTCATCCACGCGCGCAGCACGGGTTCGTCCATCACGCCGGTGTCGGCGCCCTTGAGCCAATGGTCCCACCACCGCAGCATCTCCTGCAGGAAGCCGATCTGCGGGCCGGGAAGCGCGAAGTGCGGATAGGCGTGGGCCCACGGGCCGATGAGGCCCTTGCGCGGCACCGTCAGTCGCGCGAGCAGGCGCGGAATCGCATTGGTGTAGCCGTCGGTCCAGCCGCCGACGGCGTAGACGGGACATCGGATCGCAGCGTAGTCCTCGCACACCGACCCGTGCTTCCAATAGGCGTCGCGCCGTTGGTGCTCGAGCCAAGGCTCGAAGAACAGCGGTATGTTCTCCAGGCGCTCCAGCCACATCGCCCGCCAGCTCTCGCCGGCGAGCGCGGGGTCGGGCGGCAGGCACATCGAGCCAAAGAAGAACGAGGCCCATTCGAGGCCGGCCGTAAGCAGCGCGCCGCCCATGTAGTGGACGTCGTCGGCGTAGCGATCGTCGGTCGAGCACAGCGTGACGATGGCCTTGAGCGCCGGAGGGCGCCGCGCCGCGATCTGCAACCCGTTGAACCCGCCCCAGGAGATTCCCATCATGCCGACGGCGCCGCTGCACCAGGGCTGCGCCGCCAGCCACGCGATCACCTCGAGGCCGTCGTCCTGCTCCTGCTTGGCGTACTCGTCGAACAGGAGGCCCTCCGACTCGCCGCTGCCGCGGATGTCGACGCGCACCGCCGCATAGCCGTGGCCGGCCAGGTACGGATGCGTCGTCGCGTCGCGTTCGTAGGTCCCGTCGCGCTTGCGGTAGGGAAGATATTCCAAAATGGCGGGAACGGGGTTCTGCTCGGCATCGTCCGGCAGCCAGATGCGGGCGGCCAGCCGCGTGCCGTCTCGCAGCGGGATCAGCGCGTGCTCGATGACGCGCACGGTGCGGGGAAACGTGGTGACGATCACGGTGACACTCGCCGGCAGCCGCCGTCATGCTAACGGATGGTGTGCCCGCCGTCAGGGCGGCCACCGATCCCGGGCTTAAAGCATGTTTCGGTCGGGTGTGATCAACGCTGCGATCATCGCGCCGGGCGCGCGCGAGCAGCTGTGCTCCGGTCGAAGCACTGCCTGTCTTGCGCCGGACACTTGTTCGTGGAAGCGAGCGAAGCTGCGCCATGGGCCGCAGCCCTCGCGCGGCGGGCGCTCCCGGCAGGCGGCTCCCGGGTGATGCCGGGTTCGCCTCCCGGCGCGCGCTTTCGGGCCATCTCGACCGCGGCAGTGACAGCGTCCTCGAGACGGTCCGTGTAGTAGGCCGTGGTC
>JBAUOM010000886.1:0-4932 GCA_049579765.1 Xanthobacteraceae bacterium | reverse complement strand
GGCGCGGGCGCTACGCGCGACCGTCGACGCCGCCCTGGCGCAGCGTGGACGCCGATGACGCCCATCGCGTTGACCATCGCCGGCTCGGATTCCGGCGGCGGCGCCGGCATCCAGGCCGATCTCAAGGCCTTCTCGGCGCTAGGCGTCTATGGTGCCTCGGTGATCACCGCGCTCACCGCGCAGAACACGCAGGGCGTGCGCGCGATCCATGACGTGCCCGCCGATTTCATCACGGCTCAGATCGATGCGGTCTTTTCCGATCTCGACGTCAGCGCGGTCAAGATCGGCATGGTCTCCCGGCGGTCCGCCATGGAATCAATCGCGGACGGGCTCGAGCGCTGGCGGCAGCGCGTCGTCGTGCTCGATCCGGTCATGATCGCGGCCTCCGGCGACAGGCTGCTCGCACCCGAGGCGGTCGACGCGCTCAAGCGCGTGCTCGTTCCGCACGCGCTCGTGCTCACGCCCAATCTGCCGGAGGCGGCGGCGCTGCTCGATGCTCCGATCGCCGAGACCGAGACCGAAATGCGCGCGCAAGGCGAACGCCTGCTCGCACTCGGAGCGCGGGCGGTGCTGGTCAAGGGCGGTCACGCCGACGGCGCCGAGAGCGTCGATCTGCTGATCGAGCCCAACGCCTTCACGCGCCTCGCAGCCGACCGGATTGCGACCCTGAACACCCATGGCACCGGCTGCACGCTGTCCTCGGCCATCGCGGCCGGGCTCGCCAAGGGATTGACGCTCGCCGAGGCGGTGCGCGCCGCCAAAGCCTATCTGACGGACGCCCTCGCTGCCGCGAACCGGATCAAGATCGGCTCCGGCCACGGCCCGGTCCACCATTTCCAAGCTTGGTGGTGAGGAGCATCGCCCGCTGGCGATGACCGGCGCGGAAGCGGCGCCTCGGTGGCGCGTCACATCTTGAACTTCGCCACCTTCTGCCGCTGCTCGCCCAGTCCGTCGATTCCGAGCGTAACCACGTCGCCTGCCTTGAGGAACTTCGGCTCCGGTTTCATGCCCAGCCCGACCCCCGGCGGAGTGCCGGTGATGATGACGTCACCCGGCTCCAGCACGAAGAACTGGGAGCAGTACCAGACGAGGTGCCGGCAGTCGAAGATCATCGTCTTGGTGTTGCCGCGCTGGCGCTTGTCGCCATTGACGTCCAGCCACATGTTGAGAGCCTGCGGGTTCTTGATCTCATCCTTGGTCACCAACCAGGGACCGAGCGGCCCGAAGGTCTCGCTGCTCTTGCCCTTGATCCACTGGCCGGCGCGCTCGATCTGGAACACGCGCTCCGACACGTCGTTGGCCAGGCAATATCCGGCGACCACGTCCAGCGCCTTGTCTTTCGCGAGGTAGCGCGCGCGCTGGCCGATGACGATACCGAGCTCGACTTCCCAGTCGAGCTTGCTCGAGCCCTTGGGGATGATCGTGTCATCGTTGGGTCCGCAGATGCAGGTCGTCACCTTGTTGAAGATGATCGGCTCCTTCGGGATTGCCATGCCGGCCTCGGCGGCGTGGTCGGAATAGTTGAGGCCGATGGCGACGAAATTGCCGATCCCGCCGACGCAGGCGCCGAGACGGGGATTGCCCCGCACCAGCGGTAGCTTGTCGATCGGCGCCTTGCGGATCTTCGCGAGGCCTTTGGGCGACAGCGCCTCCCCCGCGATGTCGGACACGAGCTTCGAGAGGTCGCGGATTCCTCCTTTGGCGTCGACAATTCCGGGCTTCTCGCGGCCGCGTGGGCCAAAGCGGACCAGCTTCATGGAGCACTCTCTTTCTGGGTAGAGACGAAGGCGGTTATGGTGGGAGCGGGGATCATGCGTCGGACCCCCGCGCCGAGCAAGCAAGCGCCGGCGAGTCCAGCCAGCGGCGTCAATTAAATCGAATTCTAGGGTGTGGCGCAGTCTGCCTTTGTCGGCTTGGCAACTGTTGCAGATCGGCAACATGATCTGGAAACTGCCCAATTACGTGATCTTTACGTTTGCATTCCGAGGCTGCCCCGGACAGTATTACCTCATGCACCTGACTCGTGCGCCGAGCTGCAAGCGACGCGGGCTCAGGGGGCGACACGATGGCAGGCCTCGCTCCCTCGGGGCTTTGCCGGGAAAAGCCGCACAATTTGGGGGCGCGACGGGGCCGGCACACGCCGGCCTTGTTCGTTTCGGGGGAGCTCACATCGCCCCAGGGAACGCGCCGCCGTCGATAAGAAGGTTCTGCCCGGTGATGTAGCCGGCCTGAGCGGAGCACAGGAAGGCGCAGGCGGCGCCGAATTCCTCCGGGCTACCGAAGCGCTTGGCCGGCACCGTGGCGATGCGCTGGGCCTTCGCCTGCTCGATTGAGATGCCTTTGCGCTTGGCGTTGGCCGCGATGTTCGAGTGCAGGCGCTCGGTGTTGAAGGTGCCGGGCAGGAGGAAATTGATTGTCACGTTGGAGGCGGCGACCGTGCGCGCCACGCCGGCGAGAAAAGCGGTGAGGCCGGCGCGGGCGCCCGAGGAGAGATCGAGCCCGGCCAGCGGCATTTTCACCGACCCGGACGTAATGTTGACGATCCGTCCGAACTCCCGGCGCAGCATCGGATCGATCACCTTCTGCGTGAGCTCGATCGCCACCAGCATGTTGGCAATAACGCCGTCGATCATCTGGGCGCGCGTGAGTTCGCGAAAATCGCGGAACGGCGGACCCGCATTGTTGTTCACCAGAATGTCGGGCTCGGGACAGGCGGCGAGCAGCGCCGACTGGCCCTCGGGGGTGGCGACGTCGCATTGCACCGCCGTCACCGTGGCGCCGGTGGACTGGCGCAGGCCCGCCGCGGTCGCGTCCAAAGTCTTGCCATCCCGGCCGTTGATGACGACCGCGCAGCCGGCTTGAGCGAGTGCCTGCGCACAGGCACGGCCAAGGCCCCGGCTCGAGGCACACACGATGGCCTTGCGGCCAGCAATTCCGAGATCCATCTGTCGTTCCGGGCGCTATTTGGAGGGATGCCGCGCGTGATTGTACACCCGCGCGCCCGCGCGGTGTCCATCCGTCCAGCGCCGGGAACCGGGCTAAATCGCACCCCGCGATTCCATCGCCCGCATGTGATTGCCGCGCCAGACAAAGCCACGTCCGAGCCAGCCGCCGATCCAGAGCAGCGGCAGGAGTACGTCGCGCAGCAGGAAGGCCAAGGGCGAGCGAATAGTCAGATGCCATCCGGCCGCGCGAGCGAGCACGGCCTCGGCGCCGATCCACACCGCCGCGACCGCAACGACGCCGACCACGGGCAATTCCAGCGCCGCCAGAACATAGGCGGCCGCGACCAGCGGCCCGATGCTGCCGGCGAGGATTTCAAGCGCGTAGTACCGTCTGAACGACGCCTGTCGCAGGCGCGCCCAGCGCAACTGGCGCGCCCAAACCTCGCGCGCGGAGCGGTGGCCCAGCGGCTGCTCGAACGGTGCATCGACCAGGCAAATCCGCAAGCCCAAACGGCGCAAGAGCTTGGTCGTAGCCGCGTCCTCGGCGGGCTCGGACGCCAGCAACCGAATGCCGCCAGCCTGCTCGATCTGGCTGCGCCGATAGAGCATCGACTTGCCCTGGGCGAAGCCGAAGCCGAGGCCCGCGGCCGCGTACTGCCATCGCACTTGATAGGTATTGAGAAACGCGCATTCGAGCTCCGCCCAGAAGCCGTCGGGGCGACAGCCGACGGGCGGCGAGCTGACAAGACCGGTATCGGCGTGCCGCGCCGCGAGCAGGCGCTCGATGTAGTCGGGCGGCATCAGCACGTTGCTGTCCGCCATCGCGACCCAATCGTAGGCGGCCGCGCGCCAGCCCTTGCAGACGTTGTTCAGCTTCGGGTTGCCGCTGATCGTTTCATTGCCGATCAGCAGCCGCGCGGGAACATGCGGATGGGCCGCGATCAGCCGTTTGACCAGCGGCACGGCGGCGTCGTTGGCGGTCGCGGCGCAGAAGATGATCTCGTAGCGCGGGTAGTCGAGATCGAAGGCCGAACGCAGTGTCTCTTCGATATGATTTTCCAACCCGCAGACCGGGCGCACCAGACTCACGCCGTCGACGTCAGCGCTCGCATTCGTCGCATGCTCCGACCGCAGGCGGGCGGCGCGACGCCCGGTTTGCCGCAAAAAGCGCGTCAGCCCCAAGAGGCCCAGTGCGGTTTGCAGTTCTGCGCGACGCGAGAGCGCGGCCTTCCGGCAGCGCCGCATCGCGATCAAGATGCTGCCGATGTGAGTGGCGGTCGCGACGACGCAATATATCCCGGCAGCCCAAACCGCAATCATCATATGCCAGCTATCTCATGCCGGTCGTGACATTGATGTGACCGCGAGCCGCGACATTGATGTGACCAGCGGCGCTGCCGATTCCACGCCGCGCAATACGATGCTCTTTAGGCGTTGCGCTGTGGTGATTCGCATTTGTCACGCCGCGATTCGCGATGACCGGCGAGATGCACAAACCCGGACCGATCGCGGTTCCGTGGCTGCCGGTAGAGCGCCGGGCGGCAAAATTGCCGCTTGATCGTACTTGCCGGGAAGGGCACTGCGGCGCTACCGTTTCCGGATGCAGCCATTGCCCGACTCCGTTTTGCCGACCGCCGCCGACGTCGACGCCGCCGCGCAGCGCTTGGCCGGCATCGCATTGCACACGCCGCTGGTGACTTCGCCGGTGCTCGACGCGCTTACCGGCGCGCGCGTGTTCCTCAAGGCGGAGACCTTGCAGCGTACCGGCTCGTTCAAGTTCCGCGGCGCCTACAACAAACTGTGTTCACTCTCGCAGGCGCAGCGCGCCGGCGGGGTGGTAGCATTTTCTTCGGGCAACCACGCGCAAGGTGTCGCTGCGGCGGCCCAGCTGCTCGGCATGCCGGCGGTGATCGTGATGCCGGCGGATGCGCCGCGCCCGAAACGGGAGCGTACCGCGGCGCTGGGCGCCGAGGTCGTGCTTTACGAC
>JBAUOM010000885.1:0-2182 GCA_049579765.1 Xanthobacteraceae bacterium | reverse complement strand
GTCGGTCACGTCACCGGCGCGGCGCGCTATCTCGACGACATCCCGACCGTGCCGGGAACGCTCGAGGCGGCGCTGGTGCTGAGTCCGCACGCGCATGCGCGCATCGCCCGTATCGACTTGTCGCGCGCGCTCGTGGCGCCCGGCGCCGTCGCCGCGGTGACCGCCGCCGACATTCCCGGCAAGAACGACATCGCGCCGATCCGCAGCGACGAGCCGGCGTTGGCCGCCGGCGTCGTCGAATATGAAGGCCAGCCGGTGGCGGCGATCGCGGCGGCGACGTTCGATGAGGCGCGCGTGGCGGCGAAGCTCGTCGACAACGCCTATGAGCCGCTGCCCGCCGTGCTGACGGTCGAGGAGGCGCTGACGAGCGAAAGTTTCGTCGCGCCGCCGCAAACGATGATTCGCGGCGAGGTCGAGCCGGCGCTCACCGCCGCGCCGCATCGCCTCGCCGGCGAGCTGCGCTGCGGCGGCCAGGATCATTTCTATCTCGAAGGACAGATCGCGCTGGCGACCCCCGGCGAGGGCTCCGACATGCAGGTGTGGAGCTCGACCCAGCATCCGACCGAAGTGCAGCACGGCGTCGCCCACCTCCTCGGGATCCCCTTCAACGCCGTCACCGTCGAGGTGCGGCGGATGGGCGGCGCGTTCGGCGGCAAGGAAAGCCAGGCGACCATCGTCGCCGGCATTGCCGCGGTGCTCGCCTGGAAGACCCGCCGGTCGGTGAAGCTGCGGCTGCCGCGCGACGACGACATGCGCGCCACCGGCAAGCGTCATCCGTTCCTGATCCGCTACGATGTCGGCTTTGACCCCGACGGGCACATCCTTGCTCTCGACCTCACGCTCGCCGCCAATGGCGGCAACGTCGCCGACCATACCCCGGCGGTGATCACGCGCGCGCTGTGCCATGCCGACAATTGCTACTTCTTGCCGAACGTCCGCTTGCGCGGATTGCCTTGCAAGACCAACACCGTGTCGAACACCGCGTTTCGCGGCTATGGCGGGCCGCAGGGCATGCTCGCGATCGAAACGGTGATCGAGGCTGTCGCCCGCCGGCTCAGGCTTCCCGTCGAGACGGTGCGGCGGCGGAACTTCTACGGCACCGGCCGCAACGACGTCACGCCTTACGGCATGACCGTCGAGGACAACATCATCGAGCGCGTCGTGGACGAGCTCGATCGCACGGTCGGACTTCCTGTCTGGCGGCGCGAGATCGCGAATTTCAATCGCCACAGCCCGGTGGTGAAAAAAGGCCTCGCGACCATGCCGGTCAAGTTCGGCATCTCGTTCAATCGTCCCGCGCTCAACCAGGCGGGCGCGCTCGTCCACGTCTATACCGACGGCAGCGTCGTTCTCAACCACGGCGGCACCGAGATGGGGCAGGGCCTGTTCATCAAGGTGGCGCAGGTGGTGGCCGAGGCGTTTTCGATCGATCTCGACCATATTCGGGTGTCGGCGACCAGTACCGCGAAGGTGCCGAACACCTCGCCGACAGCAGCATCCTCGGGCTCCGATCTCAACGGCATGGCGGCGCTCGATGCCGCCTCGCAGATCAAGGCGCGCATGACCGACGTGGCGGCGGACCATTTCGGGGTGCCGGCGGGCGATATCGTCTTCGACTCCAACCGCGTCTTTGCCGGCAACCAGAGCGTCGCGTTCGCCGAGCTGGCGGCGCTGGCGTGGGAGAAACGGGTATCGCTGTCGGCTGCGGGTTTCTACCGCACGCCCAAGATCCATTGGGACTTCGCCACCAATACCGGGCGTCCGTTCTATTATTTCGCTTACGGCGCCGCGGCCGCCGAGGTCGCCGTCGATACGCTCACCGGTGAATCGCGCGTGCTGCGCGCCGAGCTCCTGCAGGATTGCGGCCGCTCGCTCAACCCGGCGATCGACCTCGGCCAGATCGAAGGCGCGTTCGTGCAGGGGATGGGCTGGCTCACCACCGAGGAGCTGTGGTGGGATGCCGACGGGCGCCTGCGCACCCACGGCCCCTCGACCTACAAGATCCCGGGAAGCCGCGACGTGCCCCCGGTCTTCAACGCCCGCATCCTGCGCGACGCGCCCAACCGCGAAGCGACCATCTTCCGTTCAAAGGCGGTGGGCGAGCCGCCGCTGATGCTGGCGATATCGGTGTGGCTCGCCATCCGCGACGCGATCGCGAGCCTCGCCGATCATCGCCTGGCGC
>JBAUOM010000884.1:0-4231 GCA_049579765.1 Xanthobacteraceae bacterium | reverse complement strand
GCCGCCCCAGTTGCCGGAATGGTGCGCGCCCTCGCGCAGGTCGACGACGAGGTCGATCATGGCGCCGCCGCGGGCGCCGAGAAAGAGCGTCGGCCGGTCGGGCGCGATGCGCGGACCATCCGACGCGATCAGCAGGTCGGCCCGCAGCAGGCGCTGCTTGTGCGCCGTGCAGAGCTCGCGCAGGCCGGCCGAGCCCACTTCCTCGCCCATCTCGATCAGGACTTTCACGCTGAAGCCCAGGGGCGAGCCCGCGCGCGCTCGCTCGGCGAGCACGGCGGCGAGCGCGGCGATGTTGATGCCATGCTGGCCCTTGTTGTCCGCGGTGCCCCGGCCGTAGATGCGCGTGCCTTCGACGCTCACGACCCAGGGCGAAAGGCCCGTTCGCCACTCTTCGTCGAGGCCGCGCACGGTGTCGCCGTGGCCGTAGATCAGGACGGTCAGCGGCGCCTGCGGTTCGATGCGCTCCGCCACCAGGAAAGGCGGGCCGGACACCGGGTTGTCGAGAATGTGGAAGCTGAAACCGAGCGGCGTCAGGCTCGGCACCATCTCGTCGGCGAGATAACGGCGCAGCGCCTCGGCGCGCTGGGGCTCCTGGCTCGTGCTCGGGATGGCGACCCGCCGCTGCAAATCGGCGAGGAATTCACCGTCGTCGAAATAAGCCTGCGCGCGGGCGATCGCGGCGGCGCGGCTCATGACGTCATCCTTTCCGCGCCGTCGGTCTTGCCGCGGCGGCGCGCTTGAGTCCGTCCAGACGGCCGATTACGGTGCAACCGTATCGCATGCGGGCCGGCGCCGCGCCAAGAACGCTTCGGGAGAGGCGCGTGTTCAAGATCCTGCATCTGGACCAATGTCCGGCAAACCCCATGGAGCCGGGGCGCGGCGAGCAGATCAAGTTGATCAATCCGAGCCTCGGCACCGAGAAGGTCGACGTCCATCTCAACCGCCTGGTGCCGGGCGGACCGTCCGGCAAGCTGCACCATCATACCAAGGCCGACAACGTCTACATCGTCAAGCGCGGCGAGGGGACGCTCACGGTCGAAGGACGCACCTACCGCATTCGCGAGAACGACGTCGTCTACATCCCCGCCGGCATGACCCATGCGCTCGCCAATCTCGGCGACGAGGTGTTCGAGATCTTCGAGATCTACGCCCCGTCCGGCCAGCACTTCGACTTCGTCGTGGACGAGTGAGTCATGACCTGTGACGGCGGGTGCCGCAGGCTGATGTAGCTACTCGAATACCTGCGCCGCCTCGAGCGTTGCTGGAAGCGACAACTCAAGAACGCAAGGATGCGCCGATTTGCCGGCTTGAAAGCGAGACGAAATCTGCCGAACTTGTGCTGCATTGTTTCTCCCCTGCGGCGAGCGACATCTGCCGAGCAGATGCCACGCTCCGATATCCGAGGAGGCCGCGATGACCGATGTGCGCTGGACCATCAAGGGAAAAGAGTTCGTCAACTGCAATTGCTCGTATGGATGTCCCTGCCAGTTCAATGCCCTGCCGACCCACGGCTTCTGCGAGGCCGTCGGCGGGTTCCAGATCGACGAGGGCTTCCACGGCGACACCCGCCTCGACGGGCTGAAATTCGTCGGCATGTTTCGCTGGCCCGGCCCGATCCACGAAGGCAAGGGCGAAGCGGCGGTGGTGATCGATGAGCGGGCCACGCCGCAGCAGCGCGAGGCGCTGCTGCGTATCATTACCGGTCAGGACACCGAGCCGGGCGCCACCGTCTTTCAGGTCTTCTCCATGACCTTCGAGAAGCTGCACGAGCCGCTTTTTCGCCCCATCGACTTTCAGGTGGACGTCGAAGGACGCAGGGCTCGCCTGGTCGTGCAGGGAATAACCGAAGGCCGGGGCGAGCCCATCTTGAACCCGGTCACCGGCAAGGAGCACCGTCCGCGCATCGATATCGTGGACGGCTTCGAATATGTGCAGGCCGAGATCGGGCGCGGCTGGAGCAATGCGACGGCCCCCATCCCGATCGAGCTCGCCGACACCTATGGTCAATTCGCGCATATTCATCTGAGCCAAAGCGGGATCGTGCGCTGAGCGCGGTGAGCGACGCTGCGCTGGAGTCGGTGCTGCGGCGCTGATCTCCGCCCTTCACCAAGCGACTGCGGCGTGAACGCACTTTGTCGCGGATTGAGCTCTCACCACTGCAGCCGCACGTTCAGTGATGCGCCTTCTCGGCGAAGCGCATCAGCTCCGCGTTGAAGCGCGCTGCCTCTTCCAGGAAGGGGGCGTGGCCGACGCCGTCGAACCACGACACTTCCGCGCTCCTGCAATGCCGACAGATGTACTCGGCCATGGCCGGCAGCACCACCACGTCGGAGCGACCCTGGGTCACGAGCACCGGTACCTTGATGTCTTCAAGGACCGGCGCAAAATCGAGCTCGCGTTGCGCGAGAGCGGCTCGCACGCTCGGGTGTACGACCATGTTGAAGGCGAGGACCTCCTCGAATTCGTCCTGCGAAATCGGACGCACGATGCAGGCCCGCAGAAACCTGCGAATTGCCGCGATGTTGGTTGCCAGATCGGGCTGACAGGCTCCGGGAGCATTCTCCAGAAATCCCGGGCCCAGCAGCGTGCCGAACGCCTTCGGGCCGAGGACGACGGCCGCCGCCACGAAATTGATCCCGGCGATGTCGTCTTGGCCCTTCCTGCGTACATAGTCGGAGATGATGTAGCCGCCGTATGACCAGCCGACCAGTATCGGCTTGTCGAGCGCAAGCTCGTCGATGACTGCCGCGATGTCGTCGGCCCACTTGTCGCCGTCGGTATACTGATCGGGCTGCAGCGGCGCATCGGACATGCCGTGACCGCGGAGATCGAGCGCGACGATCCGAGTGCGATCCTTCAGCTCGCCCTGGTACTGCTTCGACCAGCAGAGATGGCTTTGCGACCATCCGTGAATGAGGAGGATCGGAATGCCGGTCGATTGGCCGTATTCGCGCACATGCAAATTGACGCCTGCGGCGCCTTTCACGGTGTAGGTCTTCATTGCATGACCCTCGAGCTTCCGTGCGGGCGGATCATCGATCGCGGACCGGGCAATCGATCTCCCCGATATTCGCACGTCGGCCTTTGAAACGCTCATGTATTTGCGATCATCGGGCCAATTTCCGGCGGCTTGCGGCGGCGCCGATCATGCCGAGGGGAAATAGGCTGCGGCTATCGGAGCAGTGGCACGATACCGTCGCAAGAAAATCTGCAAACAATCTCCATAAAGATTCAAGACGAACTTCAAGTCTGTCATTTCGCCTTCGGCTAGGGCACAGGGCAATGCGTTGCGTCCGAGGCCCACGACGATAGCCACCGGCGAATTCGGTGGCGCCCGCAGGGGCGTACAAAGCCATCCCTCTTTCTCTCTCTCTCTCTCTCTCTCTGCGCGGAGACGTGTTTGCGCAACAACATCGCCCCACCAGGAAGGGCCCCAGCAGGATGACGACAGCTGACATCACGCTTGCAGTATTCACGTGTTGCAGCAGCCTTCGCGAAGCTTTCTCTTTCCGGGGGTGGGACAGTGAACTACGGCGCTCTCTGTGGCGCTGGACGATAGGCTGGGTTGGACTCGCCTGCGCTTCGGTCCTCACTCTGATATTCTTGGCCGTACCACCGGTCGGCCCGTACATCGGCTCACTTTTGGTCGGCAACGCCACCCTCATATTCACTTTCCTGTCCGTTTTTGCAGGTTCATTGGCGGCAGGCTTGGCCGGCTTCGCGTTTTCCGCAATTTCGGGAGCGATGGTGTTTCACTGGCTTGCGCCGGTGCAAGCCGTGCCGTTGCTTCTCGCCTGCAGCATCACGACGCAACTGCTCAGCATCACGAAGCTCCGGGGCACGATGCGATGGCGTCAATGTGTGCCGTATTTGGCCGGCGGCTTCGTCGGTATCCCCGTCGGAGCGGAGCTGCTGCAACATCTGAGTCCAAATGCCTTTGCAGCGGGATTCGGCATCTTCCTGGTTTGCTACAGCGTCTACATGCTTCTACGTCCGTGTTTCACCGTCCAAAGGGGCGGTCGCCTTGCTGAAGTCGCGGCCGGCTTTGCCGGCGGCATCACCGGCGGGGCGACGGCGTTTCCCGGTGCCGTTCCAACGAATTTATGCAGCCTGCGCGGCCTGTCGAAGACCGAGCAGCGTGGCATCGTCCAACCGTTCATTTTCCTCATGCAAATCGCAACGCTCGTCTATTTTTCCAAGCTCGGAATTCTGGGCTCGGCGATGTTGACGA
>JBAUOM010000883.1:0-2936 GCA_049579765.1 Xanthobacteraceae bacterium | reverse complement strand
GGCGCCACGCCGGTGCAGCCGCTCGCGCTCCTGCACGCCATCGGCGAGACGCTGCCGAAGGACGCCGTCGTTATCGAGGAGGCGCTCTCTTCGGCGCCCGGCATTCGGCAGCTCATTCGCAGCGACGACCCACAGAGCTATTTCGGCTTGCGCGGCGGCGGCATCGGCTGGGGGCTGCCGGCGACGATCGGCGTGAAGCTCGCCTTGCCGGATCGGCCGGTCGTCGGCCTCATCGGTGACGGTAGCGCGATGTACACCTGCCAGGGGCTGTGGACCGCCGCGCGTTACCGCATCGACGCCGTGTTCGTGATCCTCAACAACTCCTCGTATCGCATTCTCAAGCAGCGCCTGCACGCCATGCGCGGGCTCGCTGAGCAGGCCGACAGCTACGTCGGCATGGAGCTGCTCGATCCGAAGATTGATTTCGTCGGTCTTGCGCGCTCGCTCGGGATCCGTGCCGAGCGGGCAAAGAGCGTGCACGAGGCGACCGATCTCCTTGCCCAGGGATTGCAGGGCGGCGGTGCGCTGCTGATCGACGTCGAGCTCGACCGCGCCTTCAAGCCGATGTGACTACTGCGGCATTTCTGACGCGGCTGGGCTCTATTTCTCCAGCTCTGCCTTGCTCTTGCGCTTGATGTCCTGTCCGTGCGCGCGCTTGTAAGTCTGGATGTCCTTGAAGCGGCCCTTCTTGTCGCGCACGGCATAGAGCTTCGTGCCCTTCGAGCTGCGATGCGTCGTCCGTTTCGCCATGACGAACCCCCTTCGTCCTGCTGAGATCGAGCCAACGCCCGAACTCTACGTAGCGCTGGGTAGGCTGACAATCATGAAGGCCTGCGGCACCGGCCACGCTTCAAATGCGCGATCGAGCCGAAACGTCATCCGATGAACACCGGCCGTCCCCCGGTGAGGGTCATGTTCGACACGAGCTCGTCCTGTCGGGTTGTAGCGGGATCGATCCCTCGCATTCGCGCGCACAACGCTGCTCGCGAACGACGTTGCGACGGCCGGCGGGTCGATGTTTCCCGTGTGGCACGCCGGGCATCGGAGGCTCGGACGCGACGGTGCCCGCCCACCCAGCTGTCGGGGATCAGGAGCGCGCGGTGGTACCCGGTGCGGGGGCTGACATCCGACCCCCGCTTCCGGCGGCACGCGCTTGAATTTATGGAAATTTTCGGATTCCCGCGGTCGAACCTTTTGCCCTTCGGGCGCGACTAATCATCTGAGTTCGGTTCGGACCTCGTCGGGAGGTCTGTCTCACAACGGCACCAAGGGGGGCCTTCGTGCAGAAGTCTCAGCGGCCCAATACGGGCCATTCCATCTATTCCCGCCACCGGGAAATGCTTTTGGCGATGACCGCGAGCACCGCCTTGCTCGCCGGCCTCGCCACCTCGGCTGATGCGCTTCCGTTCGACCAGTCGCCAACGCAGCCGGCGGCCGGGCGATCGGCGAAGCAGGCGGTAGCCACGCGGGGCAAGACTCCGGCCAAGGCGAAAGGCGGGGCCGAGGACGTCGCCGCCAAGGCCAAGGGCGTGCTCAGCGTCGTCATCTCGCTCGACAGGCAGCAGCTCACGCTCTACTCGGACGGCCATCCCATCGCGCATTCGCGCGTCTCGACCGGCGTACCGGGCCATCCCACGCCGACCGGTGTGTTCAGCGTCATCCAGAAGGATCGCTGGCACCACTCCAACATCTACTACAACGCGCCGATGTACTACATGCAACGGATCACCTGGTCGGGCGTCGCCATGCATCAGGGCGTCGTTCCGAACTATCCGGCGTCGCACGGCTGCATCCGGTTGCCCGAGGCGTTCGCGCGCCAGATGTGGGGCATCACCAAGCTCGGCGTCCGTGTCATCGTCACCCGCGGCGATGTCACCCCGGTTCCGATCGAGCATGAGCGGCTGTTCGCGCTCAAGCGCGAGCCGGCGCCGCCGCAGGCCCGGTCCGCCGCCACGTCGCTCCAGCCAGGAGCGGCCAGCAACGCCGCGCCCGACAGCGCCAAGCTTGCCGCCAATGACGGCAAGAGAACCGCGTCCGACGCCCTTAAGCCCGGCAACCCCGCGCTCGACGCCATGGTCTATGCGGTCGGGGCGCCGCGCGAAACTCCCGTCACCACCTCCGAGGTCGTGCGGACCGCCCACGAGGCGTTCGACCCGGCCACACCCGATACCGCCACACCGGATGCCGCCAGCCCGCTTGCGACCACGGACGCTGTGGTGGTGCGGCCGCTCAAGCCCGGTCCGATCTCGGTCTTCATCAGCCGCAAGGAAGGCAAGCTGTTCGTGCGCAAGGGCTTCGAGCCGGTGTTCGACGTGCCGGTGGCGTTCGCCCAGCCCGACCAGCCGCTGGGCACCCACGTCTTCACCGCTCTGGCGGTCAACGAAGACAATACGACGCTGCGCTGGAACGTGATGTCGATGCCGGGTGGCGGATCGGCGCCGGCCAAGAAGTCGGCAAAGGGCAAGAAGGCCGAGCCCCTCGTCGTGGCGATGCCGGCTTCGAACGCCACCGACGCGCTCGAGCGCGTCAACATCCCGCAGGATGCGCTCGATCGGATCACCGACCTGATGTCGCCGGGCGCCTCGCTGATCATCTCGGACAAGGGACTAGGCTCGGAGACCGGCGAGGGCACGGACTTCATCGTGCTCACGCGCTGACCCGCGCAGCCCGCCAACAATGCCCATGCCCGGCCCCGCCGCCGGGCATGGGCATTTGTGGTTTCTCGCCTCCTCAAGGCCGAGCTGTTCCCCCGACCTGACTCCTCGGGCCCGACTGGGCGGATAGTTCAGCGGCGCGCCAGCGCCGCCAAGGCGTCTGCCGTCGCGACCGGCGGCGTCCAGCCGAGCCGCCCGAGCGCGGTGGGGTCCGCCACCAGGGAGCCCGCGAGCCGCTGGTAGACCTCGGCGCGGCCCACAGCGCGCAGCGCGGTCTCGAGC
>JBAUOM010000882.1:0-7614 GCA_049579765.1 Xanthobacteraceae bacterium | reverse complement strand
GACCAGCAGAACGCTCGCGCCCTCGGGCGCGAAATGCTTGTTGCCCCAGGCGAGCAGGGCGACCAGAACGGGATGGAAATCGCGCCCGCGCGCGGTCAGGACGTATTCGTCGCGCGGGGGCCGCTCGCTGTAGCGGCGACGCTCCAGCAGCCCCGCGTCGACCAGCGCGTTGAGCCGGCGCGTCAACATGTTGGGCGCGATGCCGAGGCTCCGCTGAAATTCGTCGAAACGGGTCATCCCGTGCAGGGCGTCGCGCAGGATGAGCATGCTCCACCACTCGCCCACGCGCTCCAGGCTACGGGCGATCGGGCAGGGCATGCTGCCGAAGCTTTTGTGCTGCATTGACGCAACATAGGCAAGTTACTATCATAATGCAAGTTACTTTTCTGGGCCAAACACGCAGAGGTGATCCGTGGCGGAACCGGTGACCCCCAATGGAGGCAGACGACTCTATCTCGAGGATCTCGAGGTCGGGCAGCGCTTCAGCAGCGGCACGCACGTCGTCGACGAGCGGCAGATCAAAGCATTCGCGGCGCAATTCGATCCGCAGCCGTTTCATCTCGATGACGCCGCCGCGCAGAGCACGCTGTTCGGCGGCCTCGCGGCGAGCGGCTGGCACACGGCGGCGATCACCATGCGCTTGCTGGTCGAGACCGGCTTGCCGCTGATGGGCGGGATCATCGGCGCCGGCGGAGAGATCAGCTGGCCCAGGCCGACGCGGCCGGGCGACGTTCTCCGTGTCGTGAGCGAGATCGAGGACGTGACGCCGTCGCGCTCGCGGCCCGACCGCGGCATGGTGCGCGTGCGCAGCGAGACGCGCAACCAGCGCGAGGAGGTCGTGCAGGTGCTCATCGCCAAGCTCGTGGTGCCGCGCCGCGCGCCTGCGCCCGCGGCGCATTCCGAGCTTGCGGCCAAATAGGCGGGCAGCCGCCGCGCCTTGGTTTCGGCCCAGATTGTTGGCAAAGTTGCATAGGCATTGCACTTTCGGCGCGCGGCCTCGACGCGCGCGCGAGTTATGAATTTCTCCCCGGCACTGAGACCTGATCGAACCTGGCCACCGCATGTCCGCGATTTCACGCCGCGACGTCCTCAACGGAGTGGCCCTCGCCGTCGCCGCCGGGCTCACTCCGGCCGCCCAGGTCGCGGCCGCGCCCGACCGCTATCCGCCGGCGCTCACGGGATTGCGCGGTCAGCACCCCGGCTCGTTCGAGACCGCGCACGCGCAGGCGCGCGAGGGCAAGCATTTCGCGCTCGACGGCCTGCCGATCGAGGAGCGCTACGATCTCGTCGTGGTCGGTGGCGGCATCAGCGGCCTTGCGGCCGCCTGGTTCTATCGCCGCGCCGCCGGGCCCTCCGCGCGCATCCTCGTGCTCGACAACCACGACGATTTCGGCGGGCATGCCAAGCGCAACGAGTTCACCGTCGACGGCCGGCGCCTGATCGGCTACGGCGGAAGCGAATCGATCGATTCTCCCAAGGAGAACTACAGCGAGGTCGCCAAAGGGCTCCTGCGTGATCTCGGCGTCACCGTCGATCGGTTCGAGACCGCCTTCGAGCGCACGCTCTATCCCTCGCTGGGGCTTGCGCGCGGCACTTTCTTTGCGCGCGAGGCGTTCGGCCGCGATGTGCTGGTGGCGGGCGAGCCGCCCGCCGGCGGCACTGACGAAGCCGGCCGTCGGCTCGCCAACGCCAAGCCGCTTGCCGAATTCGTGGCCGCATTCCCGATCTCGGACGCGAGCAAGACGCAGCTGCTGGCGCTCTACGATGCCACGCGCGACCCGCTCGCCGGCCGCACGGCCGAGGAGAAGACGAGGCTGCTCAAGACCACGAGTTATCGCGACTATCTCATCACCGTCTGCGGCTTGAGCGAAGAAGCGGCGAACTGCTTCCAGGGCCGTACCCTGGGCTTTTTCGGGCTTGGCTGCGACGCGGTGCCGGCCGCCGACGCGCGCGATCTCGGCTATCCCGGCTTCGAAGGCCTCGGTCTGCCGGCGCGGGCGGGCGCGCGCGAGCCCTACATCTATCATTTCCCCGACGGCAATGCCTCGCTCGCCCGGCTCCTGGTGCGGGCGCTGGTGCCCGCGGTCGCCGCGGGCGCCGGCATGGAGGACGTGGTGCTCGCCGCCTTCGATTACGGCGCGCTCGACCGCGACGGGAGCGCCGTCCGCATCCGGCTCGATGCGACCTGCGTCGACGTCCGCAATGCCGGCCACGGCGTGCTCGTCGGCTTTGTCCGCGCCGGCAGGGCGCATCGCGTGGCGGCGAAGCACGCGGTGCTCGCCTGCTTCCACATGGTCATCCCCCACATCATGCCGGAGCTTCCAGCGGAGCAGCGCGAAGCCCTGGCGCAGAACGTCAAGACGCCGATCGTCTACACCAACGTGCTCGTGCGCGACTGGCAGCCGTGGGTCCGGCTCGGCGTGCACGACATTTCCGCACCCATGTCGTTCCACAGCCGCGTCAAGCTCGACTTCCCCGTGAGCCTGGGCGGCTACCGCCATTCCCGCGATCCGGCCGCGCCCATCTGCCTGCACCTCGTCCACGTCGCGGGCGAAGCCAACCGCGGGCTCGACGCGCGCACGCAGTTTCGCGTCGGCCAGAGCAAGCTGCTCGCCATGACCTTCGCGGATTTCGAGGACCGCATCCGCAACGAGCTCGATCGCATGCTCGGCCCCGGCGGATTTGCGAGCGCGCGCGACATCGCCGCCATCACCGTCAACCGCTGGCCACACGGTTACGGTTACGTCGCGAACTCGCTCTACGACGGGGACGACTACGAGCGCGTGCTCGAACGCGCGCGGCAAAAGTGCGGCGGCGTCGCCATCGCCAATTCCGATGCCGGCGGAGACGCCTACGCCCACCTCGCCATCGACCAGGCGGCGCGCGCCGTGCGCGAGCTCGCGGGATGACCCCGGCGGGATGGGGCAGAAATATTCCTTTTCATATAATTTGACTTTGCTAGCATGGGGACGAGCCGGTCGGCGCTGCCTCCGGCGTCCAGGTTCTCGTGAGAATGGAGGCGCTCAAGATGGAGGTCATGGGCACGAAGCCGCCCGGTCCTCCCGGCCGGAACGTCGCCCCCGCACCGGCAGTGGTGTTTCTTCATGGCATCGGCGGCGCGGGTCGCGGCTGGGCGCCGCAATCGGCGTCATTCGCGGCGGCAGGATTGCGCCCGGTCGCGCTCGATCTGCCGGGCTACGGCGCGCGCCCTCCGGTCGCGGAAATGGATTTCGAGGGGCTCGCGGCCGATCTTGAAGCTGCCATCGACGAGCGTGCCCTCGATCGGCCCGCGCTGGTCGGGCATTCCATGGGCGGCATGATCGTGCAGACGGCGTTGCGCCGCCGCCCCGAGGGCTACCGCGCCGCGGTGCTCTGCTGCACCAGCCCGGCCTTTGGCGATCCCGCGGGCGAGTTCCAGCGGAAGTTCGTCGCCGACCGGCTGGCCCCGCTCGATGCCGGCGCAACGATGGCCGTGCTCGCCGCCTCGATCGTCGATGCGATGATGGGGCCGAGGCCCGAACCCGCCGGCCGCGCGCTCGCCATCGAGACCATGGTGGCGACGCCGGAATCGACTTATCGCGCTGCAGTGCATTGCTTGGTGACGTTCGACGAGCGCGCCAATCTGCCGAACATTCGCGTTCCGGTGCTCTGCCTCGCCGGCGAGCATGACCGCAACGCGCCGGCGGCGACGATGGAGCGCATGGCCGGCAAGATCCCCGGTGCCCGCTATGTCCGTCTCGCTGGCGTCGGTCACCTGCCCAATCTCGAGGCACCGCAGCTCTTCGACATGGCGGTGCTCGACTTCCTGACGCATGCACCGGCGGCCTGAGTGGAGAGGACTCCCATGCGCGCCCCTGAACTCGATGCGCACGACGCCGACACGGCGATGTTCGCGGCCGATGCGTTCCGGCTGTCCGACGCGGCGGCCGACCTGATCGGCAAGGCGCGGCGCTTCGGTCGCCGGGTGCTGGCTCCGCGCGCGGCGCAACATGATCGCGACGCGACATTTCCGATCGAGAATTTCCGCGATATGCACGGCGAAGGACTTCTCGCTATCTGCATCCCGAAGCCGGACGGAGGCCTCGGCGCCGATTTCCAGACCTATTGCCTCGCCGCGGCCGAGCTCGGTCGCTATTGCGGCGCGACCGCGCTCTCCTGGAACATGCACGTGTGCTCGACGCTGTGGTCGGGCGCGCTCGCCGACGATCTGCCGATGACACCGGTGGAGCGCGCGGCGCACGCGAAGCGGCGCCATACCCACTATCGTCGCATCCTCGACAATGGCGCCATCTACGCGCAGCCGTTCTCGGAAGGAGGCGCGGCGGCCGCCGGCGTCGTCGCCTTCGGCACCGAGGCGCGGCCGGTCGACGGCGGATTCATTGTCAATGGCAAGAAGATCTTCGCCTCGCTGTCGGGCGCCGCCGACTACTACGGCGTGCTGTGTACCGAGCGCGCCGAGGGCGAAGCTGCAAGTCGCCGCAACACGCTCTACCTCGCCGTTCCCGCGAACGCGGCGGGGGTGTCGGTGGTCGGCGATTGGGACCCGCTCGGCATGCGGGGCACGGTATCGCGCACGCTTCTGTTCAAGGACGTGTTCGTGTCCGAGGACGAGATGCTGATGCCGCACGGCGTCTACTTCCAGGCGGCCTCGCGCTGGCCGCACATGTTCCTCACCTTGTCGCCGACCTATATGGGGCTCGCGCAGGCGGCCTACGACTTCACCGTGGCCTATCTGCGCGGCGAGGTTCCCGGCACGCCGCCGGTCAAGCGGCGCATGTTCCCGACCAAGCAGATCGCGGTTGCGGAAATGCACGTCACGCTCGAGCAGACCAAGGCGCTGTGGTTCCAGGCGGTCAGCGAGGCGCGCGCCAATCCGAGCAAGGAGCAGGTGCTGCGCGCCTACGCCGCCCAGCACACGGTGATGGAGAACGCCAACGCCCTTGCCGCCAAGGCGCTCCGCACTTGCGGCGGACAGGCGATGCTCAAGAGCTTGCCGCTCGAGCGCATCTATCGCGACAGCCGCTGCGGCTCGCTGATGCTGCCCTGGACCGCGGAGATCTGTCTCGATCGTCTCGGCCGCGAGACGCTGTACGAGCCCGGCGAAAAGGACGAGTGACGGCGGTATAACGCTTCGAATGGACCTCTCCGATCTCATCGCGCGCAACGCCGCCTTCACCCCGGACAAGACCGCGATCCGGTTTGAAGGCCGCGCGCTCAGCTACGCCGCGTTGACGGAACGCGTCGCCCAGGCCGCGCGCGCGCTGAAATCGAGGGTCGGCGTCGGCCGCGGCGACCGCGTGGCGATCCTTGCGGCCAATCATCCCGATTATCTCGTGCTGCTCTACGCCTGCGCCCGACTGGGCGCCATGCTGGTGCCGCTCAACTGGCGCTTGGCGGTGCCGGAACAGGTCTTCATCCTTGCCGATGCCTCGGTGAAGGCGCTCGTGGTCGAGGAAAGCTTCGCCGCGGTGATGCCGTTCCTGACGCAGGCGCTGCCCGACGTCCACGTCATCGGTCTCGACTTCGCCCCGGGCGGCACCTCCTTCGACGGCCTCGTCGCGTCCGGCCGCGGCGACGGCCGCAACCCGCACATCGATTTCTCCTGTCCGTTCCTCGTGGTCTACACGTCGGGCACGACCGGCCGACCGAAGGGCGCGGTGCTGCGCCAGGAGGCGCTCGTCTGGAACGCGGCCATGAGCCAGCACATGCACGGTCTCACCGCCGACGACCACGTGCTCACCGTCCTGCCGCTGTTCCACGTCGGCGGGCTCAATATCCAGACCACGCCGGCGCTGCAGATCGGCGCGACGGTTACCATCCACCCGCGCTTCGCGCCCGATGCGACGCTTGCCGCCTTCGCCGCGGATCGGCCCACCCTCGCGGTTCTCGTGCCGGCGACCATCCAGGCCCTGGTCCGCCATCCGCGCTGGAACGAGACCGACCTGTCGAGCCTGCGCGCGATCACGACCGGCTCGACGGTAGTGCCCCGGCCGCTGGTCGATGCCGTGACCGCGCGCGGCGTACCGGTGCTGCAGGTCTACGGCTCGACCGAAACCTGCCCGATCGCCATCTATACCCGGCTTGGCGGCGATCTCTCCCGCGATTCCACCGGCATGCCCGGCCTCTACTGCGAGGCGCGCATCGTCGACGACGATGGCAAGGAGGTGCCGCACGGCGGCACCGGCGAGGTGGCCGTACGCGGACCCAACGTCTTCTTCGAGTATTGGGGCAACGAGGCCGCCACCAGCGAGGCGTTGCGCAACGGCTGGTACTATACCGGCGACGTTGGAACGCGCGATCCCGACGGCTATTTCGTCATCCACGACCGCAAGAAGAACGTGATCATCTCGGGCGGCGAGAACATCTATGCGGCCGAGGTCGAGCGCGTATTGAACGAGCACCCCGCCGTGGCCGAGGCAGCCGTGATCGGCCGCCCCGATCCCAAATGGCAGGAGGTTCCGGTCGCCTATGTGGTGCGGCACCAGGGCGCCGCGGTCGACGCCGAAACCTTGACCCGCCACGTGGGCGAGCAGCTTGCCCGCTTCAAGATCCCGCGCGCGGTGGTTTTCGTCGATGATTTGCCGCGCAACGCCCTCGGCAAGGTCCAGCATTTCCGCCTGAAGCAACAAGCCGGGGAGTCGTGATGCGCATCGCCGTGCTCGGCGGAGGAAACGGGTCGTTCGCGGCCGCCGGCGATCTGACCATGGCCGGCCACGAGATTCGGCTGTGGCGGCGCGACCGAGACGCGGTCATTGCGCACCGCGCCGCCGGCAATAAGGTTGTGGTGAAGGACTTCAAGGGCCGCCACGAGGTCGCGCTCGCGGTCGTGACGTCCGACATGGGCGAGGCGGTGCGCGGCACGCAGCTCGTCCTCTGCCCCGCGCCCGCCATGGCGCAGGCCGACATCGCGACCGCGCTGAGCCCGCACCTTGCCGACGGACAGGTCGTGTTTCTGCCGCCGGGCACGTTCGGCTCGGTGTTGCTCGCGAAAACGGCGTGGGAGGCGGGCAGCCGCGCCGATCTGGCCTGCGCGGAGACCGGCACGCTGCCGTGGCTCGCCCGCAAGCATGCGCCCTTCGAGGTGGCGATCACGGTGCGCGCCAAGCGGCTTCCGACCGGCGTCTTCCCGCTGACGCGCAGGGAGCACGCTCTGGCAGTGATCGCCGGGGCTTTTCCCGGCGTGATCGAGGACTGTGGCGACACCCTGTCCGGCGCGCTGATGAATGCGGGACCCATCATCCATCCGCCGCTCATCACCATGAACGCGGGCCCGCTCGAGCATTTCGAGCGCTGGGACATCCACAAGGAGGGCACGCAAGCCGCGATTCGCCGCGTCACCGACGCGCTCGATGCCGAGCGCATCGCCGTGCGCGAGGCACTGGGATATGGCGCTCCGCATTTCCCGCTCGCCAACCACTACGCCAAGGATGGGGAGCAATGGATGTATGGCCGCGGCGCGCACGATCGCTTGACGGATTCCGGCGACTGGCGTGAGCGCATCGTGCTGACCGCCCACCGCTATATGCTGGAGGACACGCGCATCGGGCTGTCGTTCCTGATCTCGGTCGCCGAGCTTGCCGGCGTCGCGACGCCGCTTGCCCGTGCCTTCGCCGC
>JBAUOM010000881.1:0-2020 GCA_049579765.1 Xanthobacteraceae bacterium | reverse complement strand
GTGTCGGCGCCGGCATCGGCTCCAAGTTTCCCTCCGGAGTTGTCTCCGCAGCGGGCAGCGCGGCCGGCTCCGTCGCCGCTTCCGCAAGCAATCCCGGGTCCGCTTCCGCTGGCGCTGCCGGGGCCTCTGCCGCGAGCGCTGCCGAGTCCGCTTCCAAAGGCAGTGCGGCGTCCTCTTCTTCCGCAAGCCGCGCCGGGGCTGCGTCCGGAGGCTGGGCCGGTGCGGTTTCCACATCCGCTGCCGCGGTGGCCTCGATCAGCGGTGCCAGTTCTGCATCCGCAACCGGCGCAGGGGCGGCCTCCGCAACAGGCGCGGGCGCTCCGTCCTCAGGCGGCGCTCGGGCCGCGTCCTCGCTCAGGACGGTGGCCGCTTCCGATATCGCCGCTTCGATCGCATCCAGGCTCGGCGGCTCGCCCTCCGACGCTCGAGCCAGCGGTGCTGCGGGCGGGGGCGCGATGTTCTCCGGTTCCGGCAGAGGGACCATCGGTTGGGCTTCGGCTTCCGCCATCCTGGCCTTGATGCGGGCCAAGATCGCGGGATCCGGCTCGACCGGCTCCACCATCAGATGCAGCTCGCCGAGCCGGCGCTCCCAGGACTGAACCTTGGCGGCAAACCCGCCGTCCCGGGCCAGCAACGCCCGCGCCTGCGCGCGCTCGTCGGCGTCGAGCGTGCCGAGCACGTATTCAGCAGCGAGCGCATCGGCGTGATCGAGTTCGCTCATGACTTGAGACACTGCTCGACTTCGGCAAGGCTGCGTCGAAGCGAAGCCCTCAGCAGGTCGACGGGAACGCCCAGCTTGGCCGCGAGCTGCTCGCGGCTGAAAGCGCCGTAATAGGCGAGCAACAGCATGCGCTGGCGGTCCGGTTCGAGGTGGCCGATGCACGCGAGCAGGCGCTTGAGGTCGTCGGTGAGCTGGTGCCGAGGTACGGCCCCCGGACCTTCATTCTCGTCGACGACCTCCGCTTCGCCGTCGGGGGCGGGCGGCATGGGGCGACGCGCCGTGTCGATCGCCAGCCGGCGGGCGATCGCCACCATCCATGCGAGCGGTGCGCCGCTGGCGGGATCGAACTCGCCGGCATCCCGCCAGATCTGCAGATAGGCTTGCTCCAAGACATCGGCGGCGAGGTCGTGGCGGCGCAGGATTCGCAGCACCACGCCATAGAGGTTGGCGCAGGTTGCGCCATAGAGCCGCTCGAACGCGAGAGCGTCACCCTTGGCAACGGCCGCGAGCAGCCATGTGATTTCAATCGGCGTCGACATTCGCTTCCGGGAAACGCGTCAAGTCCACCACCTGCGGCCCCCCTTGCGGCTCCGAAGGAACCGCACGCCCCGGGCCGATTATGACCGGCGAAGCCGCCTTCCGTCGAGGATCAATTGCCAAGCGCTTGCCGGCGGATGATCGGGCGCAATTGCGCCTCAGGCCCCGGCGCCGCTGCTCATCATGCCAACGGCGCCGAGCTCGACCCCCTCGCGGACATCGTCATCGATCCGCTCGCGCAACTGGTCGCGCTCATCGAGCAGCTCGACCTTGCGCATCTCCTCGAACGCCTCGCCGAGCGCCGCCTTGGCGTCCTCGAGCTGGACCCTCAGGTCGTCGACCGACCGCAGCAGGTTCTCGCGGCGGTGCAGCGCCGCCTTGGCGTAGGTCGGATAGGCGAAATGCGCGGGATCGTGGATCCCGGTGCGGTCCTGCTCGATCTTGATGTCGCGTTCGAGCTCGGTGCTGATGCGCCCGAACTCGGCGATCATCGCCTCGATCTGAGCCACCCTGCGGCGCCGCTCGTCGACCCGAAACCGTTTCAGGCGAATGAGTGTCTCGCGTGATTTCATCGAACTCGTGCTCCCCCGAAGACGCTCCCCTCCGCCCCGCGCCGACCCGGGCGTGGGCGCCCTTGGGCGCGATGGCCCGAGCGGCCTCGCAGTGTGACCGCACAACGTTAGCGTTCGGTTTCCACGCCACCCCAGGCCAAGACGTTGATATTCTTGCCCAAGATTGGTTGTTCCTTGGTTACCTCGGAGC
>JBAUOM010000880.1:0-3021 GCA_049579765.1 Xanthobacteraceae bacterium | reverse complement strand
GTGCCGAGCCTGTCGGGCGATCTCGACGCCATGCGCACACAGATCGCCGCCGCGGCGGATGCCGGCGTCGATACCGTCATGGTCGCGCCGATGATCGCGGGCTTGTCCAACTTCCACCGCCTCGTGCGCGAGCATCCCGCCGTCGCCTTCCTCGCCCATCCCAGCATGGCGGGGGCGGCGCGCATCGCGCCTGCGCTCCTTCTCGGCAAGCTGTTCCGCCTGCTCGGGGCCGATGCCGTGGTATTCCCCAACTATGGCGGACGCTTCGGCTACTCCCCAGATACGTGCCGTGCGCTCGCGCGCGCGGCGCGCGAGGAGCGCGACGGGCTGCGTCGGAGCGTGCCGGTTCCGGCCGGCGGCATGAGCACCGATCGGGTGCCGGAAATGCTTGCTTTCTACGGGGCCGACGTGATGCTGCTGATCGGCGGCGCATTGCTCGAAGCGCGCGAGCACCTGGCCGCGGCGACCGCGGCTTTCGTGGCCGAGGTTCACGGTTACAGCTACGGATGAGGTCGTCCGATCATGGCGGCGCACGAGAGCACGATCCACCGCAGGGCGAAGGGCTACCGCTGGGAGGGCGTGGAGGAGCTTCCCTACAAGGAGGACGGCCGCGCCCTGTTCAAGTCGATCACGCGGCAGGTGCTGTTCGCCGATCCGGCCCTCGACGGGGAGCTGCGCTATTTCGAGGTGGCGCCCGGCGGCTTTTCCACCCTGGAGCGCCACGAGCACATGCACGCCGTGCTGATCCTGCGCGGGCGCGGGCATTGCCTCGTCGGCGAGGAGGTCAGCGCGATCGAGACGCGCGACCTCGTCACGGTGCCGGCGATGACCTGGCACCAGTTTCGCGCCACGCAGGGCGAGCCGCTCGGCTTTCTCTGCATGGTCAACGCCGCGCGAGACAAGCCGCAATTGCCCTCGGCGGAGGATTTGGCCAAGCTTCAGCGCAGTGCCAGGATCGCGGCGTTCCTGCGCGACGAGCTATAGAGCCGTAGCCCGGATGAGCGCAGCGAAATCGGGGACTGTTTCCCGCATTACGCTCCGCTCCTTGCGGGCTACGGACCGTGCGTGAGGGAGCCTCGCTGATGCCATCTCATTTGCGGCCGGGCATGCCTGCGGCGCTCGTCTGGGTCGCGCTCGCCTTCGCAGTCTCTCCCGCGCATGCCGCCGACACGCTCTCCGCCGACCAGCGCGCGTTCCTCGACGTCTACCGCGAGCTGATCGGGATCAACACCACCGACTCCGCGGGCGACACCTTGCGCGCCGCCGAGGCCATGGCGGCGCGGCTGCGCGCCAGCGGCATTCCGGCGCAGGACATCCAGGTCCTGTCCTCGGGGCCGCGCAAGGGCAACCTGGTGGCGCGGCTGCGCGGGACCGGCGCGCGCAAGCCGCTGCTCCTGCTCGCCCATCTCGACGTGGTGGAAGCGAGGCGCGAGGACTGGGACTACGACCCGTTCACGCTCTCCGAGGCCGACGGCTATTTCCGCGGCCGCGGCGTGATCGACGACAAGGCGATGGCGGCGATCTTCGTCGCCAACCTGATCCGCTACGTCGCCGAGGGCTGGAAACCCGAGCGCGACATCATCCTCGCGCTCACCACCGACGAGGAATTATCGGATTCGCCCCACAACGGCGTGCGCTGGCTGCTGCAGCACCACCGCGATCTGATCGACGCCGGGCTCGCCATCAACGAGGGAGGCGGCGGGGCGGCGCGCAACGGCAGGCCGTTCCGGCTCGCGGTCCAGCTCGCCGAGAAGGTCTACCAGACCTATCTGCTCGAGGTCACCGATCGCGGCGGGCACAGCGCGGCCCCGCGCCGCGACAACCCGATCTATCGCCTGGCCGACGCGCTCCATCGGCTGGCGCAGTTCGATTTCCCGCCGCGGCTCAATGCCATCACCCGCCGCAATTTCGAGCGCCTGGCCTTGGTCGAGACGCCGCCGATGGCCGACGCCATCAAGGCCCTGCTCGCCGGCCGCACCGACGTCGAAGCGCTCGCTCCGCTCAGCGCCCGCCCCGACTACAACGCCCAGATCCGTACCACCTGCGTCGCCACCATGCTCGCGGCCGGGCACGCGGAGAACGCGCTGCCACAGACGGCGCGCGCCACGGTGAACTGCCGGGTCATGCCCGAGGAGTCGGTCGAGGCGGTCTCGCGCACGCTCGAGCGCGTCGTCGCCGACGAGAAGGTCGCGATCGTTGCCAAGGGCACCGCGGTAGAGAGCCCGCCGTCGGCGCTCAATCCCGAGGTCATGCAGGCGATCACCCAGCTCGCGGTCGAGATGTGGCCGGGCGTGCCGCTCAACGCCGCCATGTCCGCGGGCTACACCGACAATCGCTGGCTGCGCAATGCGGGCATTCCCGCTTACGGCGTCTCCGGTCTGTTCAGCGATCCCGGCAACAACGGCGTGCACGGCAAGAACGAGCGGGTAGGCGTGCAGGCGGTCTACGACAGCAAGGAATTCCTCTACCGGCTGGTGCAGCGCCTGGCCGGTGCGCCGGCGGCACGATAGTCAGGAGCGCGCGATGCAAGACCGGCTCACGCCCAAAGCCATCGCGGAGCAAATCGAGGCGTCGCTCGCCGAACGGTTCGGCGAAGATTTTTCGGTCGACCCCAAGCTCGAAGGATTGCCCGAGCTCGCGCGCATCGCCGGCCATCGCGTGCATCGGCGCTTTTCGGAACGCGCCGTCGACCCCGCGCTGCTGCGTCTTTTGAGCGCGTGCGCGCTTTCGGCGCCGTCGAAGAGCGATCTGCAGCAGGCCGACATCCTCGTGGTGCGCGAGGCCGCCGAGCAGCGCGCGATCGCCGCCCTCATTCCCGACATGCCCTGGATCGCGGACGCGCCGGTGTTTCTCGTCTTCCTCGCCAACGGCAGCCGGTTGCCGCAGATCGCGCGGCTGCGGGGAAAGCCGTTCCCCAACGATCATCTCGACCTGTTCTTCAACGCCGTCGTCGACAGCGCGATCGTGCTCACGACCTTCATGCGCGCCGCCGCGGCGGTCGGGCTCGGCTGTTGCCCGATC
>JBAUOM010000879.1:0-4548 GCA_049579765.1 Xanthobacteraceae bacterium | reverse complement strand
CGATCGAGCAGCATTTGCGGCGCGCCTTCGCGCGCCGGCGTCAGCCGGCTTCGCAGGCTGGTGAGTTCGTCGCGGTAGCGCGCGCAATCGGGACAACTCGCGGCATGCGCGGTGAGCGCGCGGCGCTCGTCGTTCGCAAGCTCGCCGTCGAGCAGCGGCCCGATGCGATCGCGGGCCTGGTCACAGCGCATTCTTGTCCTCCTTCGCGATCGAGTGCGCCAGTCGCTCCCTGAGTTGATCGCGCGCGCGGGCGAGGCGCGACATGACAGTGCCGATCGGCGTGCCCGTCACCTTGGCGATGTCGCGATAGCTCAGGCCTTCGAGCTCGCGCAGCACGATCGCCTCGCGAAACGCCGGCGGCAGCTCGGCGAGTGCCGCGCGCACCAGTGTCTGCTCGGCGCGGCCGACCAGGGCGTCCTCCGCGGACGGCTCCTCGCTGGCCAGCTCCATGACCCGCGCGTCGTTGTCGTCGCGCCCCGACAAGACGCCCTCGATCGAGATCACGTTCGCCGTCCGCCTGCGCACCGACAGCCAGCGGTAGGCGACGTTGCGGACGATGGCGAGCAGCCACGGCCTGACGTCGTCGCCGGCGAGCGTGTCGAACGCCTTGAAGGCGCGCAAATATGCGTCCTGCACCACGTCCTCGGCGTCGTCCCGGTTGCGCACGAGCCAATAGGCGAGATTGTAGGCCGCATCCATGTGCGCGAGCGCCGTCCGTTCGAACTCGTGCAGCCTGTGCATGCGATCAGCCCGGTCCATTCGACATACGACTCCGCGCGCCCGCGCTTTATTCCCGGTCCCGCGACCTCGTCGAGGCTGGGCTGCCGGGCGCCGGGCGCGGGAATAAACCGCCGCCGCGCTGAATCTCCCTCGCCGAGGCCGCGCCACGATGTTCCGCGCGGGCGCAATGTACCTCACTGCATGGAGACATTCGATGCTTGACCTGTCGCGTCGCGAATTTGTCGTTTCCACGGCGCTTGCCGCCGCCTTCGGCCTCGACACGAGGCTCGCCGTCTCGCCCGCCTTTGCGCAGAAGACGCCCGATCCGCCCCAGGGCTTCCACCGCTACAAGGTGGGCGCGGTCGAGGTGACGGCGCTCTACGACGGTATCTGGGAAAAGCCGCATGATCCCGGCTTCATCAAGAATGCCTCGGTCGAGGAGACCGAGGCGGCGCTGGCCAAAGCCGGCCTGCCGACCGGCTTCGTGTCGATCCCGCTGACCGTGGTGGTGCTGACCGTCGGCGGCCGGCACATCCTCGTGGATTCCGGCTCGGGCGGCCAGTGGCAGCCGACCGCCGGCAAGCTCCACGCCAACATGCGGGCGGCCGGCATCGATCCCGCCAAGATCGGCACCGTCCTGCTCTCGCATTTCCACCCCGACCACATTTTCGGGCTCATGGAAAAAGGCAGCAACAAGCCGGTGTTCCCCGACGCCGAGCTCGTGGTCAGCGCCGCCGAATACAAGTGGTGGACGCAAGCGGGCCGCGTCGAGAAGCTTCCTGAAGCGCGCCGGCCGCTCGGCGCCCGCATCCAGGCGGTGTTCCCGACCTGGAAGAATTTCACCCTCGTCGAAGGCGAGAAGGAGGTGGCGCCCGGCATCCGCCTCGTCGAGGCGCCCGGCCATACCCCCGGCCATGCCGCCTACCTGGTCGGCTCCGGCGGTCAGCAGCTCATGGTGTCGAACGATGCCGCCTACGTGCCGGCGTTGCTCGCGCCGCATCCCGACTGGCAGGGCGCCTATGACCAGGATGGCCCGCTCGCGGTCAAGACGCGCAGGGCGCTCATCGACCGCGTCATCGCCGAGAAGATGATGATCTGCGGGGCGCATTTTCCCTTCCCGGGCACCGGCACCTTCGCAAAGGACGGCGCCGGCTACGCCTTCGTGCCGGTCGCGGCGTGAGCGCGCAACGCGCCGCCAACGCGTCATCACGCTCCGACGACCCGGAGCACCGCCGCTTCGGCCCGTCCGTTCAACGCAGATCAAGGGACTCGTCTCATGAAAAGCCTCCGCTCGCACATGCTCGCTGTTCTGCTGCTCGCCGCCGCCGCGGCGCCGGCCTTCGCCGTCGACACCGTGCAATCGCGCGACGCGCCGGACCTCGCCGCCGTGCGCGCCAAGATCAAGGCGCGCGACTTCAAGTCCGCGATCGCCGACCTCAACGCCCTGATCGACAGCGGCGCGCAGCACGCCGACGTCTATAACCTGCTCGGCTACAGCCTGCGCCGCAGCGGCGACCCGAAGACTGCGCTGACCTTTTACCTGAAGGCGCTCGACTTCGATCCCGATCACAAGGGCGCGCTGGAATATCTCGGCGAGCTCTACGTCGAGATCGGCAATATCGCCAAGGCGCGCGAGAACGCCGCGAGGTTGACCAAGCTGTGCCCGCAAGGCTGCGAGGAGCTCAAGGATCTGCAGCAGGCGATCGCGGCAGCCTCCGCCAAGGCCAATTGAGCGCCGGGCGCGGGGCGGGGAGCGCAATGATGAACGGGCAGCGCCTCGCGTCCGCCGGCGACCTTTCCGGCCGGACGCTGCTCGCGCTCCTCTTCGTCGTCGAGGCGTTGAGCAAGCTCGGCGGCTATGACGCCGCCGCGCGCTACATGGCGGCGTTCGGCGTGAGCCCGCGCCTGCTGCCGCTCGCGATCGTCGTCGAGCTGGGAGCGGGCATTCTCGTGATGCTGGGGTGGCATACGCGCGTTGCCGCGCTGGCGCTGGCCGGATTTTGCGTGGCCGCCGCGGTCATGTTCCACACCAGGTTCAGCGACCGCAACCAGCTCATTCATTTCGAGAAGGATTTGGCGCTCGCGGGTGCCTTCCTAATTCTCGCCGCGCGGGGAGCCGGCCGATTTTCGCTCGATGCGGCGTGGTCGCGTCGCGGCACGATGCGCGGCGCCCCTGCATAGGCACGATCATAGCGGAATCCGTCGCCGCCTCGCGTCGATAAGATTTCTCGCTCGTCGACATGTCACGACGATATCGCGGCATCGCCGCCGATTGCCCCGCATGCATCGCGCTGTTATGTCTTGGCGCCGACGGCATCGGCGCGCCGCAGAGAATATCGTTCGCGAGCGAGGACGATGGCTGAGCGGACGACGGATGTTCAGGCCCATTGGACACGGCCCGGCGTGCTTGCGCGCATCGATGCCGCGCTCGCGGAGCTGGGGCACGACCCGCAAAAGGTCGATCCGGAGGTTCTCGCAGCCGTCGAGCATCTTCATTCCGGCGGCTTGGCCACCACCCGCGACCAGGCCGAGCGGATCGCGCTCACGCGCGACAGCCGGGTGCTCGACATTGGTTGCGGTATCGGTGGGCCGGCGCGCTACCTCGCGCACAGGTACGGCTGCCGGGTCGACGGCATTGATCTGACCCCCGAGCTGATCGAGACCGGACGCGTGCTGACCGAGCGTTGCGGCCTGGCGGATCGCGTCATGCTGCAACTCGGCAACGCGCTCGAGCTGCCTTATGCCGACCGGACCTTCGACGTGGTCTGGTGCCAGAACGTCACCATGAATATCGCGGACAAGGCGCGGCTTCTCGCCGGCGCCTACCGGGTGCTCAAGCCGGGCGGCCTGTTCACGTCCACCGAATTTTCGCTCGGGCCCGGCGGCGACGTCATTTTTCCCCTGCCCTGGGCCTACGACGCCTCGATCAGTTTCCTCGATCCCGAGGACGTGATGCGCGCCCAGTTTCGAACCGCCGGGTTCCGCGTCCACGAGTGGATCGACTACTCCGACATCGTGATCCGCAACTACGAACGCATGCTGCGCTCGCCGCCCGGCAAGCTGACGGCTCGGCTCGTCTTCGGCGACGACGCGCAGGAACGGCAGCGCAACGTACAGCGCAACCTGAGCGAACGCCGCGTCATCTATTGGATGATCGTCGCGGAGCGACCCGGCCAGGGCGTCCCCAGGGCTCGCCCGGCCTGACTTTCGTATCGCGCTCCTGCCGGCTCGTTCGCGCCAGCCGGCCAAGCCTGCCGCGCGCACACCGTCGAGGCGCGCCAAATCGGCAAATTGTGATGGCTATCACAGCCGGCCGGGAGCGCCATCGCCTAAGACCGGCGGCTGGGGACGGGGAGCAACAACCGGCCGAGCAGGCCGTGAAAGGAGAATGCGATGCGCACCGTGACCAAGCTGGCCTGTCCCCTGACGATCCTGGCGACGTTCGCCTTTGCCTCCGCCCCGGCGCATGCCCAGTTCGAGGGCACGGGCGATCAGATGGCGCAATTTGCCCCGATGATCGAGCAGTTCGCCCCGATGCTCGAGCAGTTTGCGCCGATGATGCAGAAGATGCAGGGCAAGCTCGGCAAGAAGGGCACCGCCCAGATGATGCAGATGGTGGGGCCGATGATGACCATGATGACGTCGGGCGGCGGCGCCATGCCCGCCGGCATGCCGGGCCTCGACGGCATCACCGGCATGTTCGGCGACGGTCCGGCGCGGGCGCGCAAGCACAAGTAGCCGGCGCGAGCCAAAAAGCGTCCCCTCGCTGCACCCACCGTGCCGGGTGCGGCGACCGGGCGGCGGCAGCCGCAGCGGCGTCGGCACGAT
>JBAUOM010000878.1:0-2602 GCA_049579765.1 Xanthobacteraceae bacterium | reverse complement strand
CGGTAAGCCGCTCGAAAAAGATGATGACGGCGAGGTGGTCCTGCAGGTTCTTGCCGACCGGCAGGTCGACGATCGGCGCGATGCCGAGCGTGCGCAGATGCGCCGCCGGCCCGATCCCCGACAGCATCAGCAGCGGCGGGGTGTTGAAGGCGCCGCCCGCGAGGATCACCTCCCGCGCCGCCTCGACCCGCGCGGTCTCGCGGATGCCCCCGACGAATTCGACGCCGGTGGCACGCGTGCCCTGCATCAGCACGCGCGTCGCATGCGCGCCGGTCGCGACGTCGAGGTTCTTGCGCTTGCGCGCCGGCTTGAGATAGGCGGCCGCGGCCGAGGAGCGATAGCCGTCGCGGATGGTGTACTGGCCGCGGCCGAAGCCCTCCTGCCGCCCGCCGTTGTAGTCGTCGGTGACCGGGAAGCCCGCGGCCCTGGCGGCGTCGAGCCAGGCGTCGTAGAGCGGATCGCGGGTCTTTGCGAATTCCGTGCCGACCGGCCCCGCTCCGCCGCGCCAACGATTCTCGCCGCCCTGCCAAGTCTCGCAGCGCCGGAAATAGGGCAGCACCTCGGCATAGGACCAGCCGCGCGCGCCCTTCTGCGCCCAGCGATCGTAGTCGCCGCGATGGCCGCGGGTATAGGCCATCACGTTGATCGAGGACGAGCCGCCCAGCACCTTGCCGCGCATGGCCTCGATCCGGCGGCCGTTCATGTTCGGCTCGGGCTCGGTGTGGTAGCCCCAGTTGAACATGTCGTATTCGTGCATCTTGCCCATGCCGAGCGGGACGTGGATGAACGGATGCAGATCGCGCCCGCCCGCCTCGACGAGCAGCACGCTTGCCGCGCCGTCCTCGCTCAATCGGTCGGCCAGCACGCAGCCGGCAGAACCGCCGCCGACGATGACGTAGTCGTAGCCTGTCTTCACGCTCATGCTTGCCGCTCGCTTACAGGATCGATCGTAGCCCGGATGGAGCGAAGCGAAATCCGGGGCCGACGCCAAAAACGCTCCCGCATTCCGCTTCGCTCCATGCGGGCTACGGTTGCTCGACACGCCTTACACATCGAGCGTACTGGGCGCGAAGAGCTCCGCCGGATCGATCCGGCGCGCGCAAAGCCCCTGCTCGTGCACGTATTGCGCGATGGTCGCGAGCACCGGCCGCGCCGCCTTGAAGCCGTAGGCGAGCGGGTCGTGCTCGGCGAGCGTGCGCTTGACGCCGCCGTCGAGCAGTCCCGCCTCGAAATACCAGTGCAGATACGATCGGCCTTGGCGCGCGATCTCCTCCTTCGCCGCCACGAAGGCGGAATAGAGGTTGAGCGCGATCCAGAGATGGCTCTCGAGCAGCGCGCGCCGCACCACCACCGTGTGATTGATCGGAAACAGTCCGGTCTTGGCGTAGAAGCGGCGACCTTCGGCGGCGGGATCCGGAAACAGATGGCGCGTGACCCCCGACACGTCGACCGAGCTGCGGTCGACCAGGTTCCTTTCGACCAGATAGTGCAGCGCGCCGTCGAGCTCGCCGCGCAGCAGCATCTCGCCCATGTTCGTGCTCGGCGGAATCTGGTTGACGCGCACGCCGGGCGGCGCGGCGAAGCCGGTCGCCCCGCCGTGGCTCTTGTCGGGATTGCGCTCCATGAACCATTCGATCTCCCGCGCGTGCACGCCGAATTCGTGCTGCAGCACCCCGCGCGACCAGATCGCCCAGGTCTGCTGATATTCCGGCACACCAAGGCGCTTGCCGCGCAGGTCGGCCGGCGCCGCGATGCCGGAATCGGTGCGCACGATGACGCTGGTGTGGAAGAACCTGCGCATGGTGAACACCGGGATCGCCACGAAGCGGGTGTCGCCGCGCGACACCGCAATGATGAGCGACGACATCGACATTTCGGACGCGTCGAACTCCGCGAAGCGCAGCTGCCGCCAGAACATCTCGGAGGGATGCACCACGGTGGGAACGAGCCTGATCCCCTGCGGCGCCACGCGGCCCTCGATGAGCGGCCGGGTGCGCTCGTTGTCGGAGAGTGCGATGCTCAGCTCCAGGCGGGAGTCGGTCATGACGCCCTGTCGTCCCCGCGCAAGCGGGGACCCATATTCCAGAGACAGCAGTGAATGGGACGATGGGTCCCCATCGCGTGTCGGCTGTAGCCGACATGCGCACGTAACGTGCCGATCTCGGGTGAACCCGAGATCGGATGCGCGGGGACGACACGGTGAGGTTCGCGCATCCTCGGCATGCAGCGCGGCGTCAATTTTCCGCCGGCACGCTCACATAGACGCGGTTGTCGCGCACGCGCACGCCGACCGGCCGCAGGCGGTATTTGGGATCGCCGCAGTGGCGGCCGGTTTCGATGTCGAATTCCCAGCCGTGCCAGGGACACACGATGTTCTTGCTCTTGGCGAAGCGCAGCCCCCGGCTGGTCTGGTCCGCCGCCAGCTCCTCCTCGACGCGCGGGATGACCTTGCCCTGGCAGACCGGGCCGCCGTCGTGCGGGCACTGATTCTCGTAGGCGAGCAGGCGGTCGCCCTGCCGGAAGATGCCGAACTCGAAGTCGTCGACGCGCAGCACGCGGTAGCCGCCCTCGGTGAACTCGTTGAGCTCGCCCACCATGATCT
>JBAUOM010000877.1:0-4799 GCA_049579765.1 Xanthobacteraceae bacterium | reverse complement strand
GCCGCGAGGCCCGTTCCGGTTTGCCCCGGACGGCCGCGTCTCGCAAACGTGGTGTCGCGCCTTACGAGCGCGACGGAATGAGGATACCGCCTCCCGGCGCTCCTCCGCCCCTCGGTCGGGGCGGGCTCGCAGCGGCAAGGGCTCGGCAGACATACCCGCCGACGCTTCGGCGAAGGCGGCCAGGGAAGAGGAAGGAGAAACCCGCGCGCAGCAACGCGCCACGGGAACGAAGAAGACTACGCTGTTTGATATCGTGAATAGGAAAACCCGATCGGCGCAGTGGGGATGGCACGCCCGCGCGTCGCGGCTACGGCAACGCGCTCGGTCCCGGTCCAGCGCGCAACGGAGCGCGCCCAAGCGCTCTGCGCGGTCCCGGGCGGCCCCTGTAGTTTTCCTGTTATTTACAGGACCAGGTTGTGTCTCGGCCATGGCAACGCGCAGAGGTTGTTGCCGCTGCGCCGTCATTTCCGAGCATCCGCAGCGGCTGCCCGCTCACGCCACCCCGGCGCGCAGCAGGTCGTGGAAATGCACGACCCCGACCGGCTTGCCCGCCTCGACCACGATCAGCTGCGTCTTCTTCATGGAGTTCAGCAGCTCGAGCGCCTCGCTCACGAGCTGATCGGGTCGCACGGTCTTGGGCTGCGGCGTCATCACCTCCTCGACCTTGAGATCGAGCAGGTTGGCGCTCATGTGGCGCCGCAGGTCGCCGTCGGTGATGATGCCGACGAGGCGGCCCGCGGAGTCGGTGATGCCGACGCAGCCGAAGGTCTTCGCGGTCATCTCCGCGATCGCCTCCGCCATGCGGCTGCCGACGGCGGCGAGCGGGATCTCGCTGCCGGTGTGCATGATATCGCGCACGAATTTGAGCATCGCGCCCAGCCGCCCGCCGGGATGCAGCTTGCTGAAATCGATCGCGGTGAAGCCCCGGCTCTCCAGCAGCGCGATCGCGAGCGCGTCGCCGAGCGCGGCCTGCATCAAGGTCGAGGTGGTGGGAGCGAGGTTGTGCGGACAGGCCTCGCGCGCCGGCGGCAGCGCGAGCACGACGTCGGCCGCCCGCCCGAGCGTGCTGTCGCTCACGGCGGTGACGGCGATCAGCCCAATGCGGAAACGGCGCGAATAGTCGATCAGGTCCTTGAGCTCGACGGTCTCGCCCGACCACGACAGCGCCATGATGACGTCGTCGGGGGTGATCATGCCGAGATCGCCGTGGCTCGCTTCGCTCGGATGCACGAAGAAGGCCGGCGTACCGGTGGACGCGAAGGTCGCCGCGATCTTGCGTCCGACGTGCCCGGACTTGCCCATTCCGGTCACGATCAGCCGTCCGCGCGCGCCGGAAATCAAGTCCACCGCGGTGACGAAGGCGCGGCCGAGACCGTCATGGATGGCGTGCGAGAGCGTGGTGACGCCGCTCGCCCCCAGTTCGAGCGTGCGCACCGCCGAGGCGATCAAGTCGCCGGCGCGCGCATTTGTCGCTCTCTCGGTGGGCAGCGGCTTCGCCATCACGACAAGACTAGCACGGAACGCGGCGGGAGACGACCCGCGGGCGGGGTTAACGGGGGCTTTACCACATCCGTTTACGCTTCGCTAACCCTGCGCGCCGCACACTCGATCCCCGAACGCATCTGCGGACGTTAGCTTCCGCCCAGGAGACGCTCGAGTTCCGCGCGTACCGCCGGCGCGATGTCGCTGCGCTCGAGCGCGTAGGCGATATTGGCGGCGAGAAAGCCGACCTTCGATCCGCAATCGAAGCTTCTGCCCGCGAATTCCAGGCCATAGAACGGCTGCGTCCTGGCCAGCTCGATCATGGCGTCGGTGAGCTGGATCTCGCCGCCGGCACCGCGCTTTTCCGCCGACAAGATGCCGAAGATCTCCGGCTGCAGAATGTAGCGGCCGGTGATGATGAGGTTCGACGGCGCCGCCTCGCGCGCGGGTTTCTCCACCATCTGCGTGAGCGCGAACAGGCTGCCTTCGCGCGCGCCGACGCCGACCACGCCGTACATGTGCACGCGTTCGGCCGGCACCTCCTCGACCGCGACGATATTCGCGTTTGCGCCGAGCTCGCGCGCCGCATCGATCATCTGTGCGAGACAGCCGCGATCGTGCTGCACGAGCACGTCGGGGAGCAGCAGCGCGAACGGCTCGTTGCCCACCAGCTCGCGCGCACACCATACCGCGTGGCCCAGGCCGAGGGGCAGTTGCTGGCGGGTGAAGCTCGTGGTTCCCGGCCCCGGCAGATCGCGCGCCAGGAGCTCCAGGTCGGCGTGCCGCTGGCGCTCGGTAAGGGTATGCTCGAGCTCGAACTGGCGGTCGAAATGGTCCTCGATGACGCCCTTGTTGCGGCCGGTGACGAAGATGAAATGCTCGATGCCGGCCTCGCGCGCCTCGTCGACCACGTGCTGGATCAGCGGCCGGTCGACCACCGGCAGCATCTCCTTGGGCATGGCCTTGGTGGCCGGCAGGAACCGGGTGCCCAGCCCGGCGACCGGGAAAACGGCTTTGCGGATCGGTCTCATGATGTCGCACGGATTGTAATACGAAGCGGGATGGCGTCCACCTTGTCTCGGTATTGCCGAAGTTCAGACGTGTAGTGACTGCGCAACGGGCGACTGTTCGGGCTCGGCATGATCGGGCGTGGCATGATCGGGTTTGGCAAGTCATGTTTGGCAAGTCATGGGCGGACGGAACGGCGTAGCGCGTCTTTCGATCAAATGGGAGAGGAAATCATTCGCGCGACGAAAATGCTCGATCACGGCGAGATGCGATATCGCAAATCGACGCGCGCCCGGAAAGGTCGCCGGTCTCCGCCGCAGGCGCGCTTTCGACGCCCGAGCGTTTAACGGTTCCGCAACCCTTCAGGTTCCCTCCTTGCCGCACGCGCAGCAATCTGCGAGGCAGAGCATGATGGCGAGATTTGCCCGATCAATGTACCTTTTGAGTGCGGCGGTGTTGGCCGCCGCCGCCTTGCCCGTGCCGCTGTTCGGCCAGCCCCTGGACATCCGCACGCTGTTCACTGCGCCGGCTCCCGCTGCTGGCTCGACCGCGGCGCCTCCGGCCGCGGCGGCGGCGCCGGAATGGAGCGGCGAGTCCGGTTCCTCCAATCACCCCTTGATGACCGCGCAAGCTATCCGCGAAGCGGCGGGCAATTTCCGCGGCTGCCTCGCGGCGCTCTGGCCGCAGGCCGCGCGCCGGGGCGTCTCGCGCGCGGTATTCGACGCAAACTTGGCCGGGCTCACGCCCGACCTGCGTATCATGGATCTGCTCGACGGCCAGCCCGAGTTCACGAAGTCGTTCTGGGACTATCTCGACATCCTGGTGAACGACGACCGAATCAAGAACGGGCGCGCGATTCTCGCCCAGCATCGCGCGACCTTCGACGCGGTCGAGAAGGCCTACGGCGTCGACCGTTACGTCGTCGCCGCGATCTGGGGCGTCGAATCCAACTACGGCACGCTGATCGGCGATCGATCGGTCATCCGCTCGACGGCGACGCTCGCGTGCATCGGCCGCCGCCAGGATTATTTCCGCGAGGAATTGCTCTCGGCGCTGGAAATCCTCGCCCGCGGCGACGTGCGTCCGGACCACCTGAAGGGATCCTGGGCCGGCGCCTTCGGCCCGACCCAGTTCATGCCGACCTCGTTCAAACGCTACGCCGTCGACTTCGACGGCGACGGCCGCCGTGACGTGGTCGATTCCGCGCCCGATCTCATCGCCTCGACCGCGAACAACCTCAAGAAGGACGGTTGGGTCAGCGGCCAGACCTGGGGCTACGAGGTCGTGGTGCCGCAGGGCTTCAACTTCCTGCTCGCCGACCGCTCGCGCGTGATGAGCTTGCAGGAATGGGAGCGGGCCGGCATCCGCCGCGTCGGCGGCAAGGCCTTCCCGCGCGGTGGGGACCGCGCCTATCTGCTGGTGCCGGCGGGCGCGCAGGGGCCGGGCTTCCTGATGCTGCAGAACTTCCGCGTGATCATGAAGTACAACCCGGCCGAGGCCTATGCGCTCGCCATCGGCCACCTGGCCGACCGCCTGCGCGGTGGTGAGCCGTTCGCGCAGGCGTGGCCGCGCCATGAGCGCGTGCTCACGCGTGCGGAGCGTTACGAGTTGCAGCAGCTTCTGGCGCAGCGCGGCTACGACGTGGGCGCGCCCGACGGGCGACTCGGGGGGCGGACGCGCAACGCGCTACGCCAGTTCCAGGCCTCGATGGGCCAAGTCCCGGACGGCTTCGCCTCGGCGGCGGTGCTGGAGCGGCTGCGCGGCCGCTAGCAGCCCCGACAGCGCCTCGAACGGCATCACGATTTTGCCTAAAGGCTTGTTCGGTCGCATGATTCCTTCGAGCTGGGGCCGGCTTTCGGGCGCCGTCCTATAACGGCAGGGTGCTGCCGCGGCGCGGTTCCGCGCCGCCGGCAGGCATCTTCAAGTTGACATTTTTCGCGTATTATTCGTTGGTTAGCAGCGGCGGCCGGCGGCAGCGCGGGCGGCGAAACGATCGGGATCGACGGTTGGTCATGAGATCGCTCTTCAAGTCCCGAGCATTTGCGACCGCGGCCGTGGTCGGCATCAGCCTCGCGCTGTTGCTGCCCGCCCAGGCGCAATTCTGGGATTGGGGCAACCGCCCGCAGCGCCAGCGGCAGTACAACAATAATAACAACTGGTTCGGCGGCGGCGGCGGTTGGTTTGCCCCGGACCGGCGCTACTACGACGACCGCTATCGGCAGGAACGGGAGGCGCCCGTCGACTATTCGCACGCGCCGCCGCCGTCGCAGAAGAAGCCGGAAGCCACGACCCCGATCGTGGTTGTGGGC
>JBAUOM010000876.1:0-11185 GCA_049579765.1 Xanthobacteraceae bacterium | reverse complement strand
GCCGACAATCGTGGCCGCACCGCGCTGATGATCGCGGCCGAGCGCGGCCACGGACCGATCGTCGCAGCGCTCCTGACGCGCGGCGCCGACCGCACGGTCGCGGACAAGGACGGCAAGCGCGCCGTCGACCTCGCCGCGAACGGGAGCGTGCGCGAGCAGCTGCTCGCGAGATGAAGCGCTCCTATCGAAATCGGTGACGCTGCCCGGCCGCCTATTGCCCGCCGAGATATTGCAGCCCGGCCATGTATTGCGCGAGCGCGGCGATGTCGTCCTCCGAGATCGCCAGCATCAGGTCGGTCATGCCGGGATTGTTGCCCCGGCTGCGGTTGCGGAAATCGATCATGGTCTGCCGCATGTATTCCGCGGACTGGCCCGCCAGGCGCGGCTGCGTGCCCTCGCCCTGGTAGGCGCCCTGGTGGCAGCCGGTGCATCCCACCGACGCATTGACCCGCGTCGCTCGCGCCGCGACGTCCGCCGGTGCTTGCGGCTGCTGCAGGTCGGGCCAGCGCTTCTGCGAGAAGTAGAGCGCCAGCGCCATCATGTCGTCGCGCTCGAGCGTCTGGGCGAGCGGCGACATGATGTCGTTCTTGCGCGCGCCGGACTTGTAGTCGCGCAGCACCAAGTAGAGGTAGCCCTGGTGCTGGCCCCAGATGACCGGCGTCGTCTGCTGCTGCTGGGGAATCCCGTTCTCGCCGTGGCAGGCTGCGCAGAGCTGCGCTTTCTCCTCGATGGTCTCCGTGTACGCGGCAGCGCCAGGCAGCATCGTCGCGAGCATCGCGATCGCCGCCGCCGCCGGCCGTGCTCTCCACGCGCCCAGCCGGGAAGAAAAGGCCGCCGCCTGGCGGCGATGTCCGTTCTGCGCTTGTGGCCGCATGATCAACGGTGTTCCGCCGCCCCTTGGACGGCATCGGGCGAAAGGCTATCGATCCGTCGCCAGGGTGGCTTGGCTGGAGCAAAAAAGAGACGGGACCAAGCGGTCCCGTCCGGATAACGCCGAAAGCCCTCGCGCGTTCTTGTCCCGCATCAATCCAGCGTGAAGGCGATGATCGCGTTGCCGCGCTTGAAGTCGAGCTGGACGTTGCCGCCGGCGCCGACCACGATGTACTGCTTGCCTGCGACCGCGTAGCTGGAGGGCGGGGCGTTGACGCCGGCGCCCGCGTTGAAGGTCCACAACACGTTGCCGTTGCGCGCGTCGTAGGCGCGGAACCTGCCATTGCCTTCGCCGGTGAAGACCACGCCGCCGGCGGTGGCGAGGACCCCGCCGATCATCGGCTGCGGCGTCTTCACCTGCCAACGGATCTTGCCGGTGTTGTAGTCGACGGCAGTGATGTTGCCCCACTGCTCCTCGCCCGGAATGACCTTGAATGCTCCGCCGAGCCACAGCTTGCCCCCCGGATAGGGCGAGCTCTGCACCTGGTAGGTCATGGGCTGGTGCAGGTTGATGGCATAGCTGAGCCCGAGCCGCGGATTGACCGCCATCGGCGACCATTCCACGCCGCCGTTGGCGCCCGGCAGCATGCGCGCGCCGTCGGGCGTCGGCAGCGTCCACATGTTCTCCTGCGGGACCATCGCGTCGGAGAAGCGAATGAGGCTGCAGTCCTTGCGGTCATGCACGTAGACGTGGCCGGTCTTGCCGGCATGAATGACGCCCGGGATGATCCGGCCGCCCTTGTCGCGCACGTCGACCAGGATCGGCGGGCTGACCGCATCCAGGTCCCAGACGTCGTGGGCGATGTATTGGAAGTGGCAGACGTACTTCCCGGTGTCGAGGTCTAGGGATACGAGCGAGTCGGTATAGAGGTTGTCGCCGGGGCGCTGCGCTCCGTCGAGGTCGGGGGAAGGGTTGCCGACCACGAAATAGATGCGGTTGGTGGCGAGGTCGACGGCCGGATTCTGCCAGACGCCGCCGCCGAGCGTCTTGTAGGGATCGCCGCTCTTGGCGAGTTGCTCCTTCTCGGCCTGGATATTGCGATGCATGACGCGGCCAGTGGCGTCCTTCTCCGCCCACACCCCGACCGAATTTTCCGGGATGGTGTTGAAGGTCCAGACGAGCTTGCCGTCCTTGGCGTCATAGGCCTTGACGAAGCCGCGGATGCCGTATTCGCCGCCGTTGGTGCCGATCAGCACTTTGCCCTAGACCACGGTCGGCGCCATGGTCTCGCTGTAGCCGAGCTCGGGGTCGGCGATGTCGGACTGCCAGACCTTGTTGCCTGTCTTGGCGTCGAGCGCGACCAGCTTGGCATCGAGCGTGGCGAGAAAAACCTTGTCGTCGGAGACGGCGACGCCGCGATTGTTGGGCCCGCAGCAATAGACCGTGATCGGACCGAGCGGGTGCTTGTAGTACCACAACTGCTCGCCGGTCTGCGCGTTGAGCGCATAGACCTGGCTGAACGAGGTCGTGACGTACATGACCCCGTTCACGACGATGGGAGAGGTCTCCATCGATTCCTTGACGTCGGTCTGGAAAATCCAGGCCGGGCGCAGGCGGCGGACGTTTCCGGCGTTGATCTGGGTCGCGGGATGAAACCGCTTCTGCGTGTAGTCGCCGTTGGTGTGGAGGAAGTTGCTGCGGTCGTTGGCGGCGCGATCGAGCATCTCCTGCGTGACGTTGCTCGCCGTCACGCCGGGCGCCGCGGCGGGCCTTGCCGATTGTTTCACCTCCTGCGCCGGCGCCGCGTGCATCCACGCCATCGCGAGCGCGCACGCACTCGCGGTCACCAATGCCTTGTGGATTGGGCTCATGACTTCCTCCCCGACGGATATGCGCCTCGTTCCAACAGGAACGGGCAATTTATCCAGCTTTTGTTGCCAAACGTGACCGCCGGCCCGGAGCCTGTCAAGCCGGATCGGGCGCGCTTGTGGCACGGATGGCGGGGAGAAGTTGGCGGCTGTCAACGGCCCTCGGCGGTCCGCGGTCAGGGCGTCGGCGGGCGGGACGTGCGTTGCGCCAGCCGCGCGATCTCGGCGCCGTGGTTGCGAAAGTAGTGCTTGAACCAGAACGTAAACGCATCCGGCTCGCGGCGGATACGCCGGCTGATGTCGTCGCAGGACAAATGCGCGATGTCGGCGACCTCGTCGGGATCGGGCTTCGGCTGCGACGACAGCCGTCCAAAGTAGACGTAGACGTACTCGTTCTCGTGCATGCCGTTGCCGAGCTCGGCCTGGTAGCGGGCGAAGAAGCCGAACGACAGGGTGCCGGTGAGCCCGAGCTCCTCGGCGAGCCGGCGGTGCGCGGCCGAGACGGTGCGTTCGCCGGGACGGGGATGGCCGCAACAGGAATTCGCCCACAGTCCCCCCGAGTGGTATTTCTTCGCGCTGCGTTGCTGCACCACGATGCGTCCGCGCTCGTCGACGACGAAGATCGAGAACGCGCGATGCAGCAGGCCGGCGCGGTGGACGGCGGTCTTGCCCGCGACCCCGGTGGCGCGGTTGCGCTCGTTGACGAGGATCAGTTGCTCATCGGCGCCCGCCGACGCTCCCCTCGCGGGTATGCGACCCCGCCCGGCCTCGCGCTGCGTCGGCGCCGGTCGAGATGCGCGGCCTTGCGCCTTCTCGCCGATCTTCCGTGTCATGGCTTGCCCGCCTGCCGCATATCCTTCACCCGCACCGCCTTGCCCTGCGAGCGCGGGACCTCGCCCGGCGCCTTGAGCACGACGTCGCAGCTGACGCCGACCATGGCCTTGATGTGGTTACGCACGTCGCTCGCCATTTTCGCCACGAACGGCTCGTCGTGCGGGGCAGGGGGCGCGAGCTCCACCTCGATGGTCATGGCATCCATCGGGCCGTCGCGCGTGAGCACGAGCTGATAGTGCGGCGCAAGCCCGGGAAAGCCTACCAGAAAGGCTTCCAGCTGGGACGGATAGACGTTGATCCCGCGGATGATCAGCATGTCGTCGCTGCGCCCGGTCACGCGCAGCATGCGGCGATGGGTGCGCCCGCAGGCGCAGGGCTCATCGATCAGCCGCGTGATGTCGCGCGTGCGATAGCGCAGCATGGGCAGCGCCTCCTTGGTGAGCGTGGTCAGCACCAGCTCCCCGCTCTCGCCCAAGGGCAGCGGCTGCGTGCTGTCCGGATCGATCACCTCGCAGAAGAAATGATCCTCCCAGATATGCAGCCCGCTCTGCGCTTCATAGCATTCGCTGGCGACGCCCGGGCCGATGATCTCGGACAGGCCGTAGGTGTCCATGGCCTTGATGCCGAACTTCGCCTCGAGGTCGCGGCGCATGGCCTCGCTCCAGGGCTCGGCGCCGAAGCAGCCGCAGCGCAGCGGCAGCGCGCGCAGATCGACGCCCATGCCCTGCGCCACCTCGGCGATGTTGAGCGCATAGGACGGCGTCGCCCCGAGCACATGCGCGCCGAAATCCTGCATCAGCATCACCTGCCGCTCGGTGGCGCCGCCGGAGACCGGCACGGTGGTCAGGCCGAGCCGCTCGGCGCCGTAGTGAAAGCCGAGCCCGCCGGTGAACAGGCCGTAGCCGTAGGCATTGTGGAAGACGTCGCCGGGCCTGCCTCCCATGCAGGCGACGGAGCGCGCCATCAGGTCCGACCAGAGGTCGAGGTCGGCGCGGGTATAGCCGACCACGGTCGGCTTGCCGGTCGTCCCGGAGGAGGCGTGCAGCCGTATGAGGTCCGCGCGCGGCACCGCGAACAGGCCGAACGGATAATTGTCGCGCAGGTCGGCTTTGATCGTGAACGGAAAGCGCGCGATGTCGGCGAGCGTCTGGAGGTGATCCGGTTTGACCCCGGCGGCATCGAGCTTCTCGCGGAAGGGCGGAACCGCGGCATAGGCGCGCGCGATCGTCCGCTTCAGGCGATGCAGCTGCAGCGCGTCGAGCTCCTCGCGCGCCATCGTTTCGGCCGCGCGGTCGAACATGAAGGCCTCATTCCGACGGACGGCGCTCGCCATGCGCTCCCCCCGATTGCGCGGCAAATCGTGCCGCCTTCGCCTTGAGGCGTTCCAACGTCTTGCTCTTGTCAACGACGAAGCGGGTGTGGGTGCCGGCGCCGACGGTGTCGAGCTCGTCCTTGACGCCGGCTTCGAAGGACACCTTGCGTCCGTCGACGGCCGTCACCCGCACCGAAATCTCGACCGTCATGCCCATGAGCGTCGGCGCGAGATGCTTGACTGCGACCTCCATGCCCACCGAATCCTCTCCGGCGTCGGCGTGCTCGAGGATGAGCTCGCGGCAGGTATGCTCGATGTCGAGGATCATGGATGGCGTTCCGTAGGTGCGTGCTTCCTCGCCCATGAAGCCGATGGTGCGCTCGCGGCCGATCTCGAAGCGGTTGACCCGGCTGACGCCCGGGCGAAGGCTTGGCTTCATTCGTTTCCTCCCGCTGGGCGGTGCCGCGATGTCAGCCGCCCGGGCGCCAAATCACGGTCGCGGCGCCGGGCGGCGGCCGCGGGAGCGATTGAAATCGCTTGTCGGCCGTGGCGCAAGCCGGAGCAGGACTGCGCCGATCCATCGCTGCCAGGGTTCCACGGGGATAGGTCCGGCTCGAGGATTGAGGTCGCGTGCGGGGGCCACTACAGTCGCCGGAATTCGTCCATCGCCAGCCCGTCGCCGGTTCCTCCATGATCAACGCCTCCACGCTCGGCCCCTACGCGCAATATACGCTTTCCGAAGCGGTCATTCCGGAGCTGCCAGGCTATTACCGCGGCAAGGTGCGCGAGAACTACGACCTCGCTGACGGCAGCCGCATCCTCATCGCCACCGACCGGATCAGCGCCTTCGACCGCAACCTCGCCGTGATCCCGCTCAAGGGACAGGTGCTGACCCAGACCGCGCGCTTCTGGTTCGAAGCCACACGGGATATCTGCCCCAACCACGTCATCGAGTATCCTGACCCCAATGTGCTGGTGTGCAAGCGCCTGGCCATGATGCCGGTCGAGATCGTGGTGCGCGATTATCTCGCCGGCACGACCTCCACCTCCATCCTGCAGATGTACAAGCGCGGCAAACGCGAGATGTACGGCCACCGCTTCGACGAAGGCCTGCGCGACAACGAGAAGCTGCCGCAGACCATCATCACGCCGACCACCAAGGCGGAGCAGGGCGAGCATGATGCGCCGCTCAGTGCAGACGATGTCGTCGCGCGCAGGCTCTTGACCGAGCCGCAGTGGCGCGAAGTGTCGGAAAAGGCCTTGGCCCTGTTCGGGCGCGGGGTCGCGCGCGCGGCGCAACAGGGGCTGATCCTGGTCGATACCAAGTACGAATTCGGCTTCGACGAGCGTGGTGCCATCGTGCTTGCCGACGAGGTCCACACGCCCGACAGCAGCCGCTACTGGCTCGCTTCGAGCTATCCCGAGCGTTTTGCCGCCGGCACGCCGCCGGAGACCCTGGACAAGGATTTCGTCCGGCGCTGGGTGGCGGCGCGTTGCGATCCCTACCGGGAGCCGATTCCGGAGATCCCGCAGGAGGTCGTATTGGCAGCGGCGGCCACCTATATCGACGTCTACGAGAAGCTGACCGGGCAGGCCTTCGTCCTGCCCGACCTCTCGCTGGCGCCGCTCGCGCGTGTGCGCGCGAATCTCAAGAGGTATTTCGGCAAGGCGGCGTGAATGTGCGGAGTGTCGTGATGGCCGCGCGCGCTAGCGATGCGACTGCCGTGGAATGCCTGACGGCGGCCGGCCTGGCCGCTGCCGCCATCCGCGGGTGGCTGCAGGCGGAGCCGGGCGAGACCACCGATTTCCCCGCCGACCGCGGTAAATTCTCCGGCTACTGGGACAAGTCGGCGCGGCTCCTGGGGCAGTTCCCGCACAAGCCGCGCCGCAACGCGCGCGAATGCGCGGCCGCGGAGCTCATCCAGGACCGATCGCGCGAGGCGCGCGTGCGCTTTCTCAAGCGCCACGGCGATGCCGTCTACGATGCGCTGACGGTGCGGCGCTCGCGCTTCGTGCGGGTCGAAGACCTCGTCATCCGGGCGGCAGGCGTGGTGCCGGGCCTTGTGCCGACCGCGCAGGACATCGCCGCCGAGGACGGCTCGCTGCAGCGCGACAAGAGCGGCCTCGAGATCGACCAGGGTCTGTTCCTGTCGGCCGTTCTCGGCAGCGAGCGGTCGGGACGCCATCTCTGCCACGCCATGCTGCTGCCGCGGCCGGAGGCGCAAGCCTTGCTGCCGCAGTTCGAGCGCGACGGCATGGTCAAGCTCGACGGCGCCTCGGTTCACCGCGCCGGCAAGGCCGCGGTGGTGACGCAGGACAATCCGCGCTTTCTCAACGCCGAAGATCAGACCTCGCTCGACGGCGCGGAGATCTGCGTCGATCTCGCGCTGCTCGATCCCGCAAGCGAAATCGCGGTCATGCGCGGCGCCGTGGTCGAGCATCAAAAATACAAGGGGCAGCGGGTGTTCGGCGCCGGCATCAATCTCACCCATCTCTATCACGGCCGCATCCCATTCGTCTGGTACCTCCAGCGCGACCTCGGCTACGTGAACAAGATCTATCGCGGGCTTGCTTGCGCGGACGACGCGCCGCCCGACGAGTTCGGCGGCCGGACCGTGGAGAAGCCGTGGATCGCGGCGGTCGAGGCCTTCGCCATCGGCGGCCACTGCCAGCTCCTGCTGGTCATGGATTACGTGCTCGCCGCGCGCGGTGCGTTCCTGACCCTGCCCGCGCGCAAGGAGGGCATCATTCCCGGCGCCGCGAACATGCGCCTGCCGCGCTTTACCGGCGACCGCATCGCCCGCCAGGCGATTCAGTACGAGCGCCGGCTCGAATGCGACAGCCCGGAAGGCCGCCTGATCTGCGACGAGATCGTCGAGCGCGGCGAGATGGATGCCGCGGTCGAGCGCGTGGTCGACGGATTGACCAATTCGGGCGTGGTGAGCGCTGCGGGGAACCGTCGGGCGTTTCGCATCACCCAGGAGCCGTTGGACGACTTCCGCGCCTATTTCGCCGTCTATGCGCGCGAGCAGGCCTATTGCCACTTCAGCCCGGCCCTGATCTCCAATCTCGAGCGCTACTGGAACGCGCAGAACCGCAAGCCGTAGGCACTCGATCTAGGTCTCGACGCGGTCGAGGTTCGCCGTCATGCGGGCGATGACGCGGCGGAATACCGCGAGCTCGTCGCGGCCGCTGCCCGCTTCCGCCTGGTCGGTGATGCCGCGCGCGAGCGCCAGCAGCTCGTTGCGCAGAGCGAGCGCCTTCGGCGTGAGCCATACCTCCGACCTGCGCCTGTCGTCGGGGCTGCGCACGCGCCGGATCAGGCCCGCCGTCTCCATGCCGCGCAGCGCGATGACGGTGGTCGGCTCCATCGTGCCGACGCGCGCGGACAATTCGCGTTGCGACAGCCCGTCCTCGCTCCACAACACGCGCAGAAAATACCAATGGCCGCGGGTGATGTCGTAGGCGGCGATGCGCTTCTCCAGCAGGCGCTGAAACGCGCGGTTGGCGTCGCGCACGAGGAAGCCGGAGCTTTCCGCGAGCGGGAAGTCGACGTCGTCGGCCGTTCGGCGCTTGCTGTTGCGGCGCGATGCCACGCGGCTCTTCACTCCCAGCTGCAACGCCCGCGCGCGTTGACAAGATTTCGCCCACGGGGCAGATAATACTTAGAAATCTATGCAATGGAACTCCGGGAGCGCGCCTTAGCGCATGTCCCGGAAAAGTGGGAACCGGTTTTCCGACAAGGACATGCGCAAACGCAAGGAATCGCCGGCGCGGCGATGCGGACCGGATTTCGATCTTCCAAGAAACGCCCGAGGGCGCTCTCGCCGCCCCGTATGATGGAGCTTCGGCCATGCAGAAAGCACTGCGCAAGGAACGGCCCGCCAGGGGCAACGAACACCATGCCGCCGATCTGCGCACCACCCTCGACTGGCTGCGCGCGCAGGGCGACCTGATCGAGACCGACAAGCCGGTCGATCCCGACCTCGAGGTCACCGGCCTGCAGAAGCACATGGATGGCGGCTGCCCGGTCCTGTTCAACAACGTCAAGGGCAAGCCCAACCACCGCGTGCTGACCAATCTGTTCAGCGACATGAAGGTCATCAACAAGATGTTCGGCTGGCAGGACGATGCCGAGCGCGTGCGGAAGCTCGCCTATGCGCTGAGCCATCCGCTCAAGCCGGTCGAGATCCCGCAGGACGAGGCGCCGTGCCAGGAGCACGTGATCGAGAAGCCGAAGGACGTGAACGAGTACGTGGTGCCGATCCGCCACACCACCTACGAGCCGGAGCTCACCGTGGGCTCCGCCATCCGCTGCGTCACCGGCGCGGAATTCGATGGCGGCTCGGACCTCGGCTACAACCGCATGAATTTCCGCTGGGGCAATGTCGGCACCTTCCAGATCTCGCCCGGCTCGCACATGTGGCAGGTGGTGAACAAATACTACAAGTCGAACGAGCCGGTTCCCATCACCATGTGCTTCGGCGTGCCTCCGGCCTGCACGCTGCTCGCGGGCGCGGGCTTCGACTACGCGGTGCTGCCGATGGGCTGCGACGAGATCGGCATCGCCGGCGCCGTGCAGGGCGCGCCGATCCGGCTGGTGAAGGCGCGCACCGTCAACGCCATGGCGCTCGCGGATGCGGAGCTGGTGCTGGAAGGCTACGTCAATCCGCGCGACCGGCGCTTCGAGACGCAGGAGTCCGAGGAGGCAGGAGTCCAGGGCCGCTTCCACTTCCATCCGGAATGGGCCGGCTACATGGGCAAGGCCTACAAGGCGCCGACCTTCCACGTGACCGGCGTCACCATGCGCGATCCCAAGAGCAAGCCGATCATCTTCGCGCTCGGCGTCCACATGCTCGACGACCACAACATCGACACCACGGTGCGCGAGGCGGCGATCTACGAGCTCTGCAATCGGCTGCAGCCCGGCATCGTGCAGAACGTGGTGATCCCCTACTGCATGACGGATTGGGGCGGCTGCATCATCCAGGTCAAGAAGCGCCACCAGCTCGACGAGGGCTGGCAGCGCAACTTCATGGCCGCGGCGCTGGCCTGCTCGCAGGGCATGCGCGTCGCGATCGCGGTGAGCGAGGACGTCGATCCCTACTCCATGGACGACGTCATGTGGTGCCTCACCACGCGCGTGAATCCGAAGACCGACATTCTCAACCCGATTCCGGGCGGCCGCGGCCAGACCTTCATGCCGGCCGAGCGCATGACCGCGGGCGAGAAGCAGTGGACCGCGTCGAACACGCAGTTCGAGGGCGGCATGGGCATCGATGCGACCGTGCCGTTCGGCTACGAGAGCGACTTCCTGCGCCCGGTCTATCCCATCGACCGGGTCAAGCCGGAGGACTTCTTCACCAAGAAGGACCTCGAGAACGCGCGCTCGCGCATGGTGGGCTGGGTGCACTCGCTCGCCGGCAGCGGGCGGTGAGGGCGCATCTGAACCTGCGTGCGGCGAGGATGTGAGGTTGTAACCGCGCTGTCGTCCCCGCGAAAACGGGGACCCATCATGCCGGATACGGTGGCCCTGGATTATGGGCCCCCGCAACGGGGTCCCCGCGACGCGAGCGTCGCGGGGTGTCCCCCGCGGGGGCGACGCCGAACGTGATGGCGAAAATCGGTGCCGGAAAAGGGCGGCGATGCTGCTTTCCGATATCCTGATCTTCGATGCGACGGAGCGGCTCGGCTGGCTCGCCGGGCGTGTGCTCGCCGACCTCGGCGCCGACGTGGTCAAGCTCGAGCCGCCCGGCGCGGACGTGAGCCGGGCGGAATGGCGCGCCTTCAACGTCAACAAACGCGTGCTCGCAGCCGACCTGGGCGACGCCGCCGACCGCGCGCGCGTCGACGAGCTGCTGGGCGCGGCTGACATCTGTCTCCTCACGCCGGAAGCCGCGCCCTCCGGCGCCGCCCTCGATCCCGAGGCGCTGCGCAGGGATCATCCGCGCCTGATCGTCGTCGCCATCCGTCCGTTCGGCGACATCGGGCCGCGCCGCGGGTGGAAGGCGAGCGACATCGAACTGATGGCCGCGGGCGGCGCGATGGCGCTCGCGGGCGAGCCGGACGGCATGCCGGTGCGGGTGAGCGAGCCGCAATCCTACGGCTGGGCGGGGGCGCAGGCCGCCGTCGGCGCGCTGGTGGCGCTGTTGAAGCGCGAGGCCACCGGCGGCGGCGATCTCGTCGACGTCTCCGCGCAGGCCTCGGTGGTCACCGCGCTGTCGCACGCGCCGGCCTTCGTCGATCTCGTCGGTGTGACGCCCAGCCGCGCCGGCGCCTTCATCACCGGCCGCTCGATCA
>JBAUOM010000875.1:0-2573 GCA_049579765.1 Xanthobacteraceae bacterium | reverse complement strand
GGAGCCCACCGAGTCCGCGGCACCAGCGCGTCGAGCCAAACGGAAGACGCGCTAGCGAGGCGATGATGGACACGTTTGCCAATCTCGCCCTGGGGCTCGGCGTGGCGCTGAGCTGGCAGAACGTCATCTACTGCTTCGTCGGCTGCTTTCTCGGCACGCTGGTCGGCGTGCTGCCGGGAATCGGGCCGGTGGCGACGGTGGCCATGCTGCTGCCGTTCACCTTCGGCCTCGATCCGGCGCCGGCCCTGATCATGCTCGCCGGCATCTATTACGGCGCCCGGTACGGCGGCTCGACCACCGCGATCCTGGTCAACATTCCGGGCGAGGCGTCCTCGGTCGTGACCACGCTCGACGGCTACCAGATGGCGCGCCGCGGCCGCGCCGGGCCCGCGCTCGGCATCGCCGCCATCGGCTCCTTCGTCGCCGGCTGCGTCGCCACACTGGTGATCGCCTGCTTCGCGCCACCGCTCGCCGAGGTCGCGCTCAAGTTCAGCCCGGCGGAGTATTTCTCGCTGATGGTGTTCGGGCTGATCGCGGCGGTCGTGCTGGCGCGCGGCTCGCTCGTCAAGGCCATCGCCATGGTGTGCTTCGGCATCCTGCTCGGGCTGATCGGGACCGACGTCAATTCCGGCGTCATCCGCTTCGCCTTCGGCTTGCCGGAGCTCGCCGACGGGCTCGGCTTCGTCGCGCTCGCCATGGCCTTCTTCGGCATCACCGACGTGATCTTCAACCTCGAGCACAAGGAGCGGCAGGAGGTCTTCACCTCGCGCATCGGCAGCGTGCTTCCCACGGCGCAGGATCTGCGCGCCTCGTTCTGGTCGATCGTGCGCGGCACCTCCCTCGGCTCGCTGCTGGGCATCCTGCCGGGCGGCGGCGCGCTGCTCGCCTCGTTCGCCGCGTACATGATCGAGAAGAAGATCGCGAGGCCCCCGCGCAGCTTCGGGGAGGGCGATATCCGCGGCGTGGCGGCGCCGGAATCGGCCAACAATGCCGGCGCGCAGACCTCGTTCATCCCGATGCTCACGCTCGGCATCCCGTCGAACCCGACCATGGCGCTGATGATCGGGGCGCTGATGATCTGGGCATCGCGCCCGGCCCGCAGGTGATGAGCGAGCGTCCGCAGCTGTTCTGGGGCCTGATCGCCAGCATGTGGGTCGGCAACCTCATGCTGCTGGTGCTCAACCTGCCGCTGGTCGGCCTGTGGATCAAGCTGCTCGCCGTGCCCTACCGGCTGCTGTTTCCCGCGATCTTCGTGTTCTGCTGCATCGGCGTCTACACCGTCGACAACAAGATCTTCGACATCTACGAGATGGCCGCGCTGTCGGCGCTGGGCTACGTGCTGCTCAAGCTCGACTGCGAGCCGGCGCCGATGGTGCTCGGGTTCATCCTCGGACCGATGATGGAGGAGAACCTGCGCCGCGCGCTGATGATTTCGTTCGGCGACCCGAGCGTGCTGATCACGCGGCCGCTCTCGGCCGCCTTCCTCATCGCCGCGGCGCTGCTCATGGCCGCCATCGCATTGCCGGCCTTGCGCACGAAGCGCGAGGAGGCGATGCAGGAGTGAGCGGCGCGGGACCGGTGCGGCCCGCGTCCACGACCGGCGGCCGCGCTCGGCGGCCCGCCGTTTCGCTCGCGCCGTTCGCAAGCGCGTCATCCGCCTTTGCGCCAATTCTGCTGCCGCATGATCTCGAACCGGATACTGGGTCGGGATCGCGACCAAGCCACCTGCCGCCGCCATAGACGTCGCCGGAAGCCGCCGGCGGAGGACGCTGCGGCTGGGCCTTGCGCTTCGACTGCGCGAAAGCAGGCGAGGCGACGAGGGCGATCAGCGCCGCCATGAGGTAAACATTCCCGCGCATTCAAATCGCCGCCTCGAAACGATGCCGGATCCGCCTATCCGCGGACGAACCACCGCCTCCCCGACTTGCCGCGGGCAGCGGCTGGTCCGGCTTGGTCGTCATGCTTTGCTCTTTTCAAGAAGGCTTCAATATTGTTCTCTCGGCAGGCAGGGAATTGAGCTACATCAATGATCCATTATCCCAGTATCGAATAATCAATAGCGAGGCAGTGATCATGAGCGCCAAATCAACCGACCCGACCCGTTCGGCGATGCCGGGGTTCGAATTGGGGCCGGAGCAGACCGAGGCGATGCTCAATCTGCAAAAGGAGGTTCTCGGCGCGTGCGAGGAGGCCACCCGCGCCTGGCTTTCCCGCGTGCAGACGGAAGTGGACCTCTGGAGCGGGCTGGCTGCGAAACTGACGGCGACCCGTTCCGTTCCGGAAGCGGTGGCAGCCTACCAAGAATGCGTCGCGCAGCGGATGAAAATGGCGGCGGAAGACGGACAACGGCTCGCCGATGAGTGCCAGAAGAGCATGAACAAGATCAGCCGGGCGTTTTCAAACGGGTGGCCGGCGGGAAGGCGTTGAAAAAGCGCCCTTGCAGATCGGCCGCCGTCGAATTGCATTCACGCAATAGGACTCTGCCGCCGGAAGAAGGGACAGCGTGTCGGTCGGGCCGTTCAGCACCGACTAGCGCATCTCCCAATTAGCTCGAATCGGGATGCGCTCTGGAT
>JBAUOM010000874.1:0-1690 GCA_049579765.1 Xanthobacteraceae bacterium | reverse complement strand
GGGCTGGACCATCCGCGAGGTGTTCGGCAGCACCGTGGTGCTGGAAGGGCCGGACGGCGTCTGGCGCGCCGCGCGCGGCGACACGGTGCCGGGCCTGGGACGCGTCGACTCGATCGTGCGCTGGGGCAACCGCTGGATCGTTGCCACCAGCAGGGGCCTGATCTCGACCGCCAATTGATGCGCATGGTGGGATGCGCATGCGCGGGAAGGGACGTCCCGCGCCGTCACCGCGCGGCCGGCCGGCTCATAGCAATGCTCGCAATGTCTGACCCGTCATGCCCGCGCCCGTCGCGGGCATCCACGTCTTGTACGGGTCAAGCCCGGCCATGACGTGGCGAGAGCGCCGCCTCATTCTGAAGATCGGTATTGGCCGCCGCCCGCCGCCGCAGGCGCGGACCGCTCACGCGGCGATCGTGTACGCGCCGATCGCGTACGCGCCGGTCATGTCGCCGTGCCGCCGCGCACGGGATGTCCGGCCTTGCGCCATTCGCCGACGGTTTCCGAGATGATCTTGACCGACTCCAGCGCGGTCTGGCTGAGCTGGACGTAGCCCACGGTCTCGCGCTCGACGCGCTCGCCCTCGGCTTGCAGATAGGCTCTCGCCTCCTGCAGCTGGCCGATGAGCCGGTCCAACTCCTCGATCGGCGTCGCCGCGATGTCCTCGATCAGCGAGGCAAACCTGTCGCCGGCGGGGTCCGCTCCTGCATCGGCGGACGACTCCGGCGCGGGCAGGTCCTCGGCGGGAACGGGATCGCGAATTTCCTCCGCGGCCTCGACCGTCGCCGCTGCGCCAAGCGTGAACATTTCGGATTTCATGGCATTCATGTCTTCATCCAGATGACATCGCGCGCAGAAGAATGCCTGCCCGGCGATCATCCGCCGGCAAGGTTAAGCTCGGGTAAACCCGCCGCCAGCCGCCCCCTCCCCGGCCCGGCGACGATCCGAAAAAAACGCGCTCCTGTGATCCGGGTCACATCCCCGTACCGGCACGATTGCGTAGCTTGCCGACATGCGCCGGAGGATGGCGCGATGGAAAGCCGAGAGACAGTCATGAACACGAGAGATTGCTTGGCGAGCTTGGGCGCGGTTGCGGCGGTGGCGCTGGCACTGGCCGGCTCGGCACGTGCCGACGATTGTCAGCTCCGCATGGGTCCTTACACCAACCAGTCGACGGCCGAGCTTGCGGTCCGGCAGGCACGCAGCATCGGCTACGATACCTCCAGCATCTGGGACGAGGGCGGCATCGTTTCGCAGATCGCGAACCGCAAGTACTTTTTCAGCGTATTCTTCGCCTGCTGAGCACATGCCGCTGGCATATTCCGCCGCGCCGATTATACTCGCGGCGGCCGTGGAACTCTGAATTCCCCGGCTAAGAGACTTTGATTCCACGGAGATTTCGATGAAACGCTTAGCTCTTGCCCTGGGCGCGCTGGTGGTGGCGCTGGCCGCGATCCCATCCGCGAACGCGCTCGTTCAACCCCCGTGGGTCGTCATTCGCTGGGCCTATGGCGACTGCAAGATCTGGCACAACGACGTGAACGCCCCCGCCGGAGCGGGATGGACGTCGGTTGCATTCGCCAATTCCTACCCGGAGGCCTGGGCGAAGATGCAAGCCCTGTACGGCAGGAGAGTGTGCGGCTAGCGCGCCCTCGCCGTTTCGGTATTCGCTACGGTTTCGCCCGGCTCGAGC
>JBAUOM010000873.1:0-7914 GCA_049579765.1 Xanthobacteraceae bacterium | reverse complement strand
GCCTTAGCCGCGGCGGCTGCATCGCGCACGACCTGCTCCAGCACCGCCAGATAATCAAGATAGCGCGCGCGGCCTTGCGACGTGATCCGTACGACGGTTTGTGGCCGGTTGCGGTCATAACCCTTCTCTATGCGGATGAAGCCGGCCTCTTCCAGCACCTGCAGATGTCGGCTGAGATTGCCGTCGGTCAGCCCGCACATCTGCTTGAGTTCGCCGAAGACCAGACCCTTGGAGTGAGCGACGAGCGAGGTCAGCACGCTCAGGCGCGCCTTCTCGTGGATGACGCGGTCGAGGCCGTCATAGGCAAAGCGACCGACCTGCTCCCGTTTGCTAGCTTTCCGCATCGGTTTGTCCGATGGCTCGATAAAGCACGAGGGCAATCAGGATCTGCCCGAAGCCGTAGGGCACAGCCATGGCATAGGGGGAGAGCGCGTGAGTGCCGCTTGCAAACGCCAAGCTGCCGAGGCCGGCGGAGAGATACCAGACGCCGGCTGCGAACATCGCGCGGGGGAGTGAACGGCAGGCGGCAAAGAGGCCAAGGCTGAACACGATCTGCCACAGCCCCGGCAGCATCCAGACGTTTTGCGGCGCAAATCGATACAGAACCACGGAAAGCAACGCGCCGGCGACGCCGGCGGGGATGAATTGTTCGGCAGCAGCATGGATCATCTCGTCGGCGAGCCCGGAATGGATCCGCCGCGTGCGAGCGACCATCTCGGTACCGATGAGCATGACGGAAATTCCCGCCGTCGCCACCCACAAAGCCAGGTAGGCCGAGACGTTGGCGATAGGTTCGGGCAGCCACAGATCCTGGAGGACGGCGGCGAAAATCGCCAGCCCGCCGGTTGCGGCGATGGTCATCGGTCCGTAGCCGCGGAACTCGGCGCCGCGCGCCATTTGACTGCGGATCGCGGTGATGTCGGCCAAAGCCTTGTCCAGATCCTGCATGCCCCACCGCCATTAGCTTTGCAATACAAAGTACACTAATTCGCAAATGAAAGTCAAGGCCGCCGCGACGGCGGCTCACAAGCTGACGTTCCGAACCGATGATGCCGGTCTATGACGTCACTGCAGGGGCGACGGTGGCGCGACGGCCGCGTCGGCCTGGCCGCTCTTCGCGAGCGCCTCGGCGACGAAGCCCGAGGACTTCATCTCCTCGATGAATTTGCGCAGATATCGCACCCCCTCCGCCCGGCCCTTGGGCGCGCCCATGGCCTGCTCGATGACCATGAAGCGTCCCGGGATCACGCGCGTGTCGGCATGCTCCTTGGCAAACGCGACGATCGGCTGCTTCACCCCCGCCGCCGCTTCGAGCCGCTCCTTGCGGAAGAGCGCGAGTGCCTCGGGGCCGCTCGGCTCCCGCACCAGCTCGGCATGCTTGATCGCGCGCGTGAGATAGAGGTCGTAGGCGCTTCCGCGCGCCACGGCGATGCGCACGCCGTTGCGGTCGACGTCCTCGTTCGTCCGCAGGGGCGAGCCCGCCGGCACGAGATAGGCGCCTTCGATCACCACATACGGTCCGGTGAATTCGATTCCGACCGAGCGCACCGGATCGATGGCCATGAAGGCCACGTCCCACACGCCTTTTTGCAGCGCTTCGAAAACCTTGCCGGCGGCGTCGAAGGTGACGTACTCGATCGGGACGTTCAAGCGCCGCGCCAGCTCGCGCGCGAGATCGGGCGAGACCCCGCGCGGCGCGCCGCCCGCCGGGTCCTTTTGCACCAGCACGGTGTTGCCGAAATTGATGGCCGCACGCAGCTTGCCGCTCGGCGCCAACTCGGTCACGACGCTGGGTGAAACACTTTCGGCCATGGCACCAAGTGTGTGAGAGAGCACGAGGGACAACAGGACGGCGGGCGGCGCGAGTGCCTGCTTCATGGTATGGTCCTCGAAGCCGACCGGATGGCGGCCAGACTATCCAAGCGCCCCCGCTTTGCAAGGCTGTTTGCCATCCGCCGCGAGCATCGTAGCCTTGGTGGAGCGAAGGCGCGGCCTGGGGCGGTTTGGTCGGTCGATTGGTCCCGGATTACGCTGCGCTTCGTCCGGGCTCCGATAGCCGGGTGACGCGATCGCAGGACGGCGGCGAGAAGAGGGAAGAGCGATGGCCAAGATCACCAGGATCAACCCCGAGGGAATCTCGCAACCGTTCTCGAACTATTCCCAGGTGGTGACCGCCGAGGGCGCGCAGAAGCTCGTCTTCTGCGCCGGGCAGGTCGCCGCGGACGCGGACGGCAACGTGCTGCCGCCCGACGATTTCGAGGCCCAGGCCAAGATGGTGATGGCGAACCTCACCAAGGCGCTCGCGGCCGGCGGCGCCAAGCTCTCCGACGTCACCAAGGTCACGATCTATCTGTGTAATCCGCACGATGTGCCCAAGGCGCGCGCCGTCCTGCAGACCTATTTCGCCGGTCATCCGCCCGGCAGCACGCTGTGCATCCTGCGCGGGCTCGCCAACCCGAATTTCCTCCTGGAGATCGAGGCGATCGCCGCCGTGTGACGTCGTACCGGCGGGCGCTACAGGCGGGTGTCTCATTCCGGCCCGCCTCATTTCACATTGTCGCCCCACAGCCTCCTTTCGTTGGTCGAAAGTTACCGTCAGTACATCCCGCGGGGTCAGCGTGGGAGTCGGGGGATGTATCTCTTAGCCGTTTTGCGAGCCATCAAAACCGTCTTGATGCATCGGCGCTATCGGCCGGAGCTGCACTACATGCGCGGCCCGGGCCCGAAGTGGTTCGAGCGCCACCGCGGATAAGTCGGTTCGAGCCCGTGCGCCGGCCGTGGCCGGGTCGTTGCGCGCAGCGACCTGGGCGCGGCGAGGCAGTGAGTTAACTTCAAACTAATCCTTGCTGGACAACCATGATGGCCGCCGGGCGCGGGAAACCGGGGCCCGTCGGCGAGGTCGATCCGCAGGCCGGGGCAATCGTCGTCCGAAGCAGGTTCAGGGGTCGAAATGCGGGCACCTTTGGCCGCGATCGCGGCTGACAGGATTTCTCGCTCCGCCATCATGGTGGCGGGGGCGCTGTGTGGAGCGCTGGTATTTTTCGTGGCGATCCCGCTCGCGCTGTCGAATCCGTTCCCGTCGCTGCGCGAGAGCGAACGGGTCGTTCACCGGTCGTCGGTCAGGGTCGCATCGCTGATACCGATGGCGACCGTGGTGGAGGAACAGGCGCCACTCGCACCGGCGCCGACGGTGCCCGTGGACGAGCCCACGTTGTGGGACTTCGTTGCATTGCCCGCCTACGACGGCGCTTCTCGCTTCAGCGCCCCCGAGGTCACCGGCTCCGCGCGCACGGACAGCGTCGTCGATACGCCTCGCCCGCCGCGCCGCCCGGTCTCGGTCATGGCCGAAGTCGACGAATATCTCTGGGCGGTCTATCGGCGAGCCCCCGCCAAACGCGATTCCACCGGCGACTTCACCTGGAAGGATCCGGCCGCCGCCAAGCGCTTCGGCATCCCGATGCCGGCCTACGTGATCGGCGGCATGGATCCCGACTTCCGCGAGCAGCTCTACCACGCCGGACGGGCGATGGACGCGGACGGCATTCGCTGGTCGATCCTGAGCGCGTTCCGGGACGACTACCGGCAAAGCCTCGCCTCCGGCTTCAAGGCTAGCGCCAGCAATTCGTTGCATGGCGGCAAGGCCCGCACCGGCGGCTATGGCCATGGCCAGGCCATCGACATCACCAGCGAGGACGGCCACAGCGACGAGGCGGTCTGGCGGTGGATCGACCGCCATGGCGCGAAGTACGGCCTCTACCGTCCGATGCCCAGCGCCGATCCCGCCCATATCCAACCGCGCGGCGGGTGGCACAAGACCGCGATCGCGATGCGCCAGACACGGGTCGGGACCGTGGCGCAAGCGCAACTGGCCGCGGCCAAGACCAAGGTGGTGAAAGCCGGATGGTGAAGGTTGCGGCCGGGCGCGGCCGCAGCTCGATCGCGTGCCGCCGGCCTAGGCCGGGGCGGCCGCGCGCTTGCGCACGCTGTCGATCAGCGAGGCGCGCAGCAGATAGGCGCGGTGCGCGGCGGGGTCCGCCGCGGTCTTGCGCAGCGCTTCATTGTTCGCGGCGCGCACGCCCAAGTCCTTCTCCTCGAGCCGCCGTTTGTTGGCGATGGTCTGCTGCTGCACGTATTCGACGTTGAGCGGCCGCCGAAGGCGATCGTATTGATCGAGGCTGCGCGCGGAGGCCTCGTCGCGCAACACTCCTCCGAGCAGGGTGGAGAGCTCCACCGCGTCGTGGATGCCGAAATTGAGGCCGAGCCCGCCGAGCGGATTGTTCACATGCGCGGAATCGCCGGCAAGAAAGACCCGGCCCCTGCCGAATGAGGCCGCGACGCGCTGGTGCACGTTGTAGAGATTGCGGTGGACGACCGGGTAAGCGCCGGGCTTGGGAAAGAACTGCTGCAGCCGGCCTTCGACCGCCGCCGCGTCCAGCGCTTGTGCGTCGCTCTCATCGGCGCGCGTGGGAAAGAGCACGCGCCAGAGGCCGCGGCCGTCGTCCCCGGTCACCTTGAACAGCGCGCACCACTCGTGCGGATCGGAAAAATAGTTGCGCGAGCATCGCGCGTATTCGACGTCGAACGCGAACGGCGTCGTGAGCACGAGGAAGCGCTCCGGATGGGTATAGCCTTCGAACGCGATGTCGAGGGCCTTGCGCACGGTCGAGCGTCCGCCATCGGCGCCGACGAGATAGGAGCCGGCGACCGTGCCGGTGCCCGACGCGCTCTCGACCGTCAGCTCGACCCGGTCGTCGAATTGCTCGAAGCCGGTCACGCGAGCGGAAAACTGCACGCTCGCATGCGCAAAGCCGCGCAGACGCTCGATCGCCATGTTGGCGAGCTTGTGCTGCTCGCACTGCACGACATAGGGAAAACGGGTGTCGCCGCGCAGGACCGAGAAATCGAACTCGGCAATGACCTCGCGCGTCGCGCGGTCCCAGACGCGAAATTTCGGCTCGATCAGGCCGCGGCGGATGACCTCGTCGACGAGCCCCAGCTCGGCCAGCATTTCCAGCGTCGCAGCGTGCGTGGTCGCGGCACGCGGGCTGTCGTCGACGCGCGCCCCCGCCTCGAACACGCGTACCGCAATGCCCTGGCGTGCGAGCGCGAGCGCGGTGATGACCCCGACCGGCCCCGCGCCGGCAATCAGTATGGGGCGGTCCGTTGCGGTGATGTTCATCCGGTTCAAGATTTCAGTCCGAGTGACTTGTCCGTGTCGGCCGCGAGCCGCGCACCGCTGCTACCATGACGATCGCCAAAGCGGCCCTGCGCCCAGGCATTGCGCTACGGTCCGCGCCGCGGCGCCGCGTGGGACGCGGCTTGCAGTCTTTGCGCCGTTCTGTCCGTGCGGATCAACCTGCGACAGGAATGGTGCATCGGCAAGGGAGGAACCGTTTGCATGAATTGCCCGAACGGCTCATTTTCCGGATCGCTGGCGACGATCCGCTTTTCCGACCCGTCGAGGAGTTGTCATGCTTCGCCATCCTATTCGATCGCGCGCATTCTTGCTGGGCCTTTGCGGCTTCGCCGTCCTGCTCGTCGCCGATGCGTCCGCCGCCCTCGCCGCCAAGATCAAGATGGTCTTCCCCGGTCCGGTCACGACCTTCTCGCTGCCCTATCTGGTGGCGCAGAAGAAGGGCTGGCTGGACGGTCTCGAGGTCGAGGACATCCATGTCACCGGCGATGCCAATGCCATGCGCGCGCTGCTCTCCGGCAATGCCGACATCGGCCCCCCCCTTCATCATGGCAGGTATCCGGCTCGCGGTCGGGCTGGCGATCATCGGCATCATCGTCGCCGAGTTCTTCACCGCCATCAGCGGTCTCGGCGGCATGATCGTCGAATACGCCAACGTGTTCGCGACCGCGAAACTGTTCGTGCCGATCATCGTCATCGCGATCGTCGGCGTCGTGCTTACCGAGCTGGTCATGTGGCTGGAGCGCCGGATGTCGCGCTGGCGTCAGCTCGAGCGCGAGCGGTTTTGACGCGCTCGCTCATCCACGCTCGTCGGCATGCGAAAGCAGGGCGAACAACCTTGCCGGCGTCACCGGATATTCGCTGATACGCACGCCGAAGGGCGCCAGCGCGCTCTCGATCGCCGACACGATCACGCCCGCGGTCGGCACGCAGCCGGATTCGCCTACGCCCTTCACGCCGAGCGGATTGAGCGGGGAGGGGTACTCGGCGAACTTCACCTCGATCCGCGGTATCTCGGTCGCGCCCGGCATGAGATAGTCGGCGAAGCTGGTGGTGACCGGCTGAGCCTGGTCGTCGTAGCCCATCCATTCGAACAGCGCGTTGCCGATCCCGTGCGCCGCCCCGCCGACGAGTTGTCCTTCCACGATCATCGGATTGACGATGCGTCCGGAGTCGTTGACTATCACATAGCGCAGGATGCGTATGCCGCAGGTCTCGATGTCCACCTCCACCTCGACGGCGTGGCATCCGCCGCCATAGGTGAGCGCGCTCGGCAGGAAGCTCTGCATGCTTTCGAGCCCCGGTTCGAATTTGCCGGGCATGGCATAGCCGGGAACGCCCGATACCGCTTCGGCGACCTCCCGCAGCGTCATTCCGGTGCCCGGCGCGCCGGCGATCTCGACGCGCCCGTCGCGCAGATCGAGGTCGCTCACGCTCACCTCCAGAAGATGGGCGGCGACCGCGAGTGCCTTGTCGCGCACGGCGATCGCCGCGAGATGGACCGCCGAGCCCGACGTCACCGTCTGCCGGCTGGCGAAGCCGCCCTGCCCGTAGGGAATGACGGCGGTGTCGCCGGCGATGACCGTGACGTCGTCGGGCGCCACGCCGAACTGGTCGGCGCAGATTTGCGCGAGCGCAGTCTTGATCCCCTGTCCCATGGGCATCGCGCCGGTATAGACGGAGATGCGTCCGGACCGGCCGACGCGCACGATGCCGGACTCGAAGGGGCCGCGGCCGGTGCCCTTCGCGCCGTTGCCCACGCCGAGGCCGAGATAACGTCCCTCGGCGCGGGCGCGGCGCTGGCGGGCGGCGAAGCCGGCATGGTCGATCATCTGGAGCGCCAGGCGCTGGCAGGCGGGAAAGTCGCCGCTGTCCAGCGCGACCGGCGAGCCGGCGCGGGTCTTCAGCGGCGAGACATACGGCATCCTCTCGAGCGGCACCAGGTTGCGGCGTCGGACCTCGGCACGCTCGAGGCCGAGATCGTCGGCGATGCGGTCGAGCAGGCGTTCCATCGCGAACGCGCCTTCCGGATAGCCGGCGCCGCGCACCGGCATGGTGGCGACCTTGTTGGTTTCGACGACGCGCACGTCGAGTTGATAGGCCGGCAGCAGGTAAGGGCCGGGGAGGGCGGTCGACGCATTGTAGGGCAGGTTGATTCCCTGCGGCGTATAGGCGCCCTCGTCGTGGATCATCTCGCCGCGCACGCCGAGGAGGCGGCCGTCGTTGTCGAAGGCGACCTCGAGCTCCCAATACTGGTCGCGCTCCTGGATGGCGCTGAGAAAATGCTCGCGCCGGTCCTCGATCCACTTGATCGGCCGCCGCAGCAGCAGGCATGCGGCGGCGAGCGTCACCTCCTCGGGATACATCACGAACTTGGCGCCGAAGCCGCCGCCGACGTCGGGCGCCACCACGCGTAGCTGGTTCTCGTCGAGCCGCAGCAGCTTCATCAGGAAGGCGCGTACCTCGTGGGCGAGCTGCGTCGACGACCACAAGGTGAGGCGGTCCTCGTTGCCGTCGTAGGCGGCGAGCGCGCCGCGGCCCTCGATCGAATGGGCGCCGCCGCGATGCTGCTTGAGACTGACGCGCAACCGACGGGCAGCGCGCGCGAACACGTCCGCGACGTCGCCGTAGGACTGCCGGAACTCGACCAGAAGGTTGCCGGCGCGGGCGCGATGCGCGCGCGGCGCGCCGGGCGCCAGTGCGTGCCGGCAGACCGACAC
>JBAUOM010000872.1:0-3210 GCA_049579765.1 Xanthobacteraceae bacterium | reverse complement strand
GCGCCCACATGCGGACGAATGGCACCGCTTGACGCCAGATCCGACAGCCGTTCGGCGACCCGGGCCAGCATCGGCCCGTCGCGGTCGTGGTCCCAATAGACGCCGATCGCGCAGGCGCGCCGCAGCAGCAGCCGGTTGGCCGGGATTTGCGGGACCTCGCCGGAGCTGAAGCCGACCAAAAGCAGCCGCGCTCCCCAATTCATGACACGCAGCGCGTTCTTGCAACGCTGACCGCCGACCGGATCGACGATCACGTCCGCCCCTCGCCCGCCGGTCAGCGCCTTGACTGCCTCCGTCCAGCTTTCGTCGCGGTAATCGATCGCCTCGTGCGCGCCGTGCGCGCGCGCCAGATCGCATTTGTCCTCGCCGCCGGCGGCGGCGATGACGCGGGCGCCCAGATGGCGGGCAATCTCCACGGCGGCAAGTCCCACCCCGCCCGCCGCCGCGAGCACGAGCACGGTTTCGCCCGGCTCAACGACGGTGCATTCGGTCAAGGCGACCATGGCGGTGGTGTAGACCACCGGCAATGCCACGGCCGTTTCCAGCGAGAACCCCGCCGGGGCACGCATGCCCATGTCGCTGCGTATCGTGGCAAATTCCGCCAGGCCGCCGACCACCACCTTGCTCGCCACCCGCTCGCCCACGGCGAAGTGGGCATCACCGCCGACCGCGACCACGGTGCCGGCAATTTCCTGGCCCGGGACGAACGGCCGTACCGGGCGGATCTGGTAGCGATCGTCGATCATCAAGAGATCGGAGAAATTCAGCGCGGCGGCCTCGACCCGCACGAGCACCTCGGCGCGAGCCGGCGCCGGTCGCGGAACATCGGCGAGCTCGAGCCCGGATATTCCGACGGTCCTCGAACGCCAGGCACGCATCGTGGGAGCCGGAGCAGGTGCTATCGCTGCCATTCTGAATCGTCTCGAAAGCCCGACCGAGCTGCTGCCGGCGACACGCGTGGCGCGATCATAGGGGTCGCAAGTATCGAGGGAAAGCTCGACGCATAGTGGAAGCGTCCGCACGCGCGCAGGACCGGTTGTTGCGAGGAGCGCCTGCGGCATGCCGGTCGAAGAATTTGGGCGAAGAAGAAACCCGCCGTGCGCCGGACGAGCATCGCGGCTGATCGGCAGGCGGAACGAGCGCCGGCTATTGTCCATTTCCGTTATGGACCGTATAGTCCAAAAGTCCACCGCAAGCGGGGGAGGCTTCCAATGCACGCGAGAACGGACGACACGATCGACCGGAACGGCGACCCGCTGGCGTTCGAGCTGCGGCGCGGAGGAGGCCGGTCGCCGCTGTCGACGGCCGGCGGGCGCGGCGTGATCAAAGTCGAAGCCAGGCAGATGGCGGGGCACCAGAAGGAAGCCGTGGTCACCGAGGCTGCGGACGCAAGCGCCTGGCGGCTCACCTCCGACGAGGGCAAGCACCTGCACGGCACCGATCTGGCGCCGTTCCCGCTCGGTTTTTTCAACGCCGGGATGCAGGCGGATCTCTACGGCCGCATGCGAGCGCTCGCGAACGCCCGCGGCATCGCGCTCGACGAGGTCGAAATCCGCGTCGCCAACCATTATTGGCTCACCGGCTCGTTCATCCACGGGACCGGCGAGGGTCATGCCGAGGCGCCGGACATCGACGTCCGCGTGCACAGCGGCGCCGCGACCGAGACGATCAAGGCGGTGGTCGCCGCGGCGATGGACGCGTCGCCGGCAATCGCATTCCTGCGCACCCCGCTCTCGGGCAACACGTTCGCGCTCTATATCAACGGCCGGCGGCGCAAGCCCGAAGGCGCCGCCAACTCTCCGAGCGCCGATGTCGACGATCCCTACCGGCTCTATGCGCGGGCGCCGCGGCCGCTCGACCCCGCCGCGCGCCGCGACCTGATCGAGAAGACCGGCAAGGTCGAGCAAGGCGTGTCCGACCCGGCGCCGGCAACGGTCACCAACAAGCTCATCCGCAACATCCTGGGCGAGGGCAGGTCGCTCGGCCGGGACGGTATGTACGAGGTCGACACCTGGCTGGGCATGCCCGGCACCAGCCATTTCAGGCTGGTGAGCGACGAGGGAGGCGCGGGCGTTGCGCCGAGCGGGCTCGTGCTGCTCTCGGCCGGCATCGCGTTCTGCTACATGACGCAACTCTCGCGCTACATCGAGAACATGAAGATGAAGATTGACGGCGTGCGGATGGTCCAGTTCAGCCCTTACGCCGCTGGCCCCGGCGCGGCGGCGGAGTCCATCGATACGCATTTGTTCCTCAACGGCGAGGCGCCGGAGGAGACGCATTTGCAATTGCTGACCGTCGCCGCGCGGACCTGCTACCTGCATGCGGCGGCAAAGACGCCGACCGAGCCGGATCTGCGCCTCATCCACAACGGACGGGATATCGCTCTCGCAGCGTGACCGGCAAATGCGGCCGACTTGATGCCGTCGCGTGCGCCCTCGGCTGCGGCGCTCCATCTGCGGAACCGGCCGAACGCTCGACAGCAAGCCCGGCCGCCGGGGCGACAAGCTGCGGAGACGGGGAGGGGGATCATGGACGATCCGGAAAATCGCGAGATCGAGGCGCTTCGCCAGCGCATGCTCGGCAAGCAGCTTTGGGTCATCATGTCCAAGCGCGTGGCACCGCTCGAGCAGGTGAGGAAGCACCTCAAAGCCCATCTCGAGCATCAGATAGCGCTCGAAAAGCAGGGCATCATGTACGGCGCCGGTCCGGCCACGGTGCCGGGCGAGAACGAGCCGGCCTTCGGGTTGATCATCATCCGGGCGAGCAGCAGCGATGAGGCGCGGCAGATCGCGGAGCGGGACCCGATGCACGCCGCCGGCGTGCGCACCTACACGCTCTATCAATGGTCGATGAACGAGGGCCGGCTCAGCATCACCCTGGATTTCTCCGACCGCAGCTACCGGCTGGACTAGCAAATAAGCCTCCTCGCGCCGCGCGGTTCGGCCGCTGAACCGCTCGCGCACTCGCATCCTCGCGATGTCAAAAGCTCAAGTTTCTTCGTTCCGCGGTGCGTCCCTGCGCCCCGGTTTCTCCTTGCTCTTCCCTGGCCGCCTTCGCCGAAGCGTCGGCGGGTATGTCTGCCTTTAGCCCTTGCCGCTGCGAGCCGCCCCAACCGAGGGGCGGAGGAGCGCCGGGAGGCGGTATCCTCATTCCGTCGCGCTCGTAAGGCGCGACACCACGTTTGCGAGACGCGGCCGTCCGGGGCAAACC
>JBAUOM010000871.1:0-2609 GCA_049579765.1 Xanthobacteraceae bacterium | reverse complement strand
GCTCGAGCGTCAGCCAGCGGACCAACAGCGCGGTGGCGATGTTGTAGGGCAGGTTCGCCACGACGCGCGCCGGTGCGCCGCCGAGAAGCGGGCGCGGATCGAAGTCGAGAGCATCGCCCGCGACGATTTCGAGACGACCCGGATAGCGCATGGCGACGTCCTCGAGCGCTGCGACGGCGCGGCTGTCGCGTTCAACGGCGATCACCCGCCGAGCCCCCGCGGCGAGGAGCGCGCGGGTGAGCCCGCCGGGGCCCGGGCCGATCTCGACCACCGCCACGTCGTCGAGCGGACCGGCCGCGCGCGCGATCCGAGCGGTGAGGTTGAGATCGAGGAGAAAATTCTGGCCGAGGGATTTCTTCGCCCGGAGCCCATGCCGGCGGATCACCTCGCGCAGCGGAGGAAGGTCATCGATGGCGCTCATCGGGACGCTCACGCCCGTCTTCGCGGGTCTTGGTCGCGGAGCACGAGCGGGCGGGAGTGGGCGCGGGACGCGAGCCTTGCCGCCAGTTGCAGGGCCGAGATCAGACTTGTGGGATCGGCACGGCCGGTGCCGGCGATGTCGAAGGCGGTGCCGTGATCGGGCGAGGTGCGCACAAAGGGCAAGCCCAGCGTGACATTGACCGCGTGGTGGAACGCCAATGTCTTGATCGGGATCAGCGCCTGGTCGTGATACATGGCGAGCGCCACATCGTAGCTGGCGCGCGCCGACTGATGGAAAAGAGAATCCGCAGGCAACGGGCCGCGCGCGTCGATGCCCTCGGTCCTCAGCCGCTCCACGGCCGGGCGCACCAGTGTCTGGTCCTCGTCGCCGAGTGTGCCATCTTCGCCGGCATGCGGATTGAGGCCGGCGACGGCCAAGCGCGGGTGCGCGATGCCGAAGCGGTCGCGCAGATCGCGCGCGACGATGCGCCCCGTCTCCACTACGAGCTCGGTGGTGAGGCTGGCGACGACTTCGCGCAGCGGAAGGTGGATGGTGACAGGCACGACCGCGAGCTCGGGCGACCACAGCATCATCACCGCGCGGGCGGCCACGCCGGTCGATTCCTCGGCCAGCTTGCCGAGGAACTCGGTGTGCCCGGGCTCGGGGAAGCCCGACCGATAAAGCACGTTCTTTGCGATCGGATTGGTGACGATGGCGCTGGCCACGCCGGCGTTCACATCGGCCACCGCGCGCCGGATCGCGGCGAGCGCCGTCGGCGCGCTTGATCGATCGGGGCGGCCGGGCTCGGCGCTGATCGACACGCCGATGTCGACGACGGGCAGCGCAGTGTTGAAGGCCGCGCCGGCGGCCGCCGGTTCGACCACCGCAATGCCGACGTCGGGCGCGATGCGCTCCGCGCAGCGCGCGACGAATCCCGGCTCGGCAAGGAGATAGAAGGCGGCAAGATCGAGCTCGGCGCGTCGGCGCCAAGCCGCGAAGGTGATATCGGGTCCGATTCCGGCCGGTTCACCCAGCGTCAGCGCCAGCGGCAGCGCCATTGCGCGTGGCCTTACTTGTATTCGAGCATGGCGCCGCGGCGTAACTCGTGCAGATACTGCTTGGACCGCTGCTCGTAGCGTCGGGCCATCACGCTTTCACGCGCGTGGCGCCTGCCCGGCGTGTTCTCGGCGGCCGATTCCTTCTTTGCGCAGATCGCGAACATCTCGATGCCGACCTTGGTGACCTCGGGCGGCGTCAGCCGGCCGACCTCGATGCCGTCGAGCACTTTGCGCAGCTCGGGCGGAATGTCGGCCGAGCTGCGAATGACCTGCTCGCGCACGGCCACGTCTTTCAGGGCGCGGGCGAAATTGAGTCCGTCCTCGCAATCCTGGAAGCGGCCGCGCAGGGCTTCCGCTTCGCGCTTGCGCCCCTCGATGAAGGTCTCCGACGAGCCGGCCGGCACGACGAACAGGATCGGTCGTAACGTATAGTCGTAGCCGACCGTATCGTCGGACGTGGTCGCCATGGCGGTCAGGACGTCCTTCTCCCCGATCTGCAGGCTGGCCTGATAGCGGCCGCGCACGAGCTGGGGCCAGACAAGGTCGGCCCTGATGCGGGCCTTGAGCGTCGCGACGTTGACGCCCCCCTTCGCGAGCTGCTGGGTGAGTTGCTCCGGCGTGAATCGCATGCGACCCGCCATCGAGGCATAGGCGCTGTCGACCTCGGCGTTGGACACTTCCAGGTTAAATTTCTTGGCCTCGCGCACCTTGAGCTTCTCGTCGATGAGCTCGTCGATGACGTCCTGGCGCGCCGGGGTCTTGCGCGTCGACAGCTGGGTGAGCTTGCTGCGCTGCTCGATGTCGAGCGCCGTGATCGGCTCGCCGTTGACGATGACGACGATCTGTTGTGCGCCCGCGCTAGTTGCCGCCGTCGCGGCGACGAACGCGAGCAGGGTGGTAGCCAATAGCTTGCGGAATGTCATGAACCCGTCGACCATCATCACTCCGTCCGCTTCTTCGACATTGAAAGCCGGCGCCTTGCATCTTGACCTTGCGTGCGGTGGTCATCCTCCGGGTCGAAGGGCGCCCTCTCGGACCGGTGCACGGCTAGTGCGTGGCGCCGAAAGCCCCTGGGGCGCCCAATGTGGACGCTCCCGAATTGGTGCTCGAGTTCCCGCCGAGCGTGCGCA
>JBAUOM010000870.1:0-3721 GCA_049579765.1 Xanthobacteraceae bacterium | reverse complement strand
CGCCGGGCGTGCTCGTGCAAGAGCTGCACGGTGGCGTCGCCCAAGCCGCGCCTGGGCACGTTGACGATGCGCTCGAAGGCGAGGTCGTCGGCGGCCGAGTGGACGACGCGCAGATAGGCGAGGGCGTCGCGGATTTCCTGGCGCTCGTAGAAGCGCGGTCCGCCGATCACGCGGTAGGGCAGGCCAAGGGTGACGAAGCGATCCTCGAACTCGCGCATCTGGAATGAGGCGCGCACCAGGATGGCGATCTCGTCGAGCGGGTGTGGATGACCGGTGCCGTCGTCGCGCTGGAGCTGCTCGATCTCCTCGCCGATGGCACGTGCCTCCTCCTCGGAGTCCCAGCAGGATGTAACGGCGACCTTCTCGCCCGGCTCGTCCTCGGTGCGCAGCGTCTTGCCGAGCCGGCCCTCGTTGTGCGCGATCAGGTGCGAGGCGGCGGCGAGGATGTGGCCGGTGGAACGGTAATTGCGCTCGAGACGGATGATCCTGGCGCCCGGAAAATCGTGCTCGAAGCGCAGGATGTTGTCGACTTCCGCCCCGCGCCAGCCGTAGATCGACTGGTCGTCGTCGCCGACGCAGCAGATGTTCTTGAGCGTGCGTGCAGGCCGGGCGAGCGAGTCCGGTGCGCTCTCTCCCGCAAGGGGAGAGGGTAACGGCGCCGTAGGAGAGGGTGACCGAGCAGGTGGAGAGGTTGGAGGAGCTGTGCTCTGCCCGAGCAGGCGCAGCCACAGATACTGCGCAACGTTCGTGTCCTGATACTCGTCGACGAGGATGTATTTGAATCGTGCCTGGTATTGCCGCAGCACCTCGTCCTGCTCGCGGAACAGCCGGATGCATTCGAGCAGGAGGTCGCCGAAATCGGTGGCATTGAGCACCTTCAGGCGCTCCTGATAGGCGGCATAGAGCTTCTTGCCCTTGCCGCCGGCGAAGCTCGCGGCCTCGCCGGCCGGCACCTGGTCAGGCGTGAGCCCGCGGTTCTTCCAGCCGTCGATGAGGCCGGCGAGCACCCGCGCCGGCCAACGCTTCTCGTCGATATCCTCCGCCTGCAACAACTGCTTGAGCAGGCGGATCTGGTCGTCCACGTCGATGATGGTGAAGTCCGGCTTCAGGCCCGCCAGCTCGGCGTGGCGGCGGAGGATTTTCACGCCGATCGAATGGAACGTACCGAGCCACGGCATGCCTTCGACGATCTGCCCGACCATCGCGCCGATGCGCTCTTTCATTTCGCGCGCGGCCTTGTTGGTGAAGGTGACCGCGAGAATGTCGCCCGGCCGCGCCCGTCCGGTCGCAAGGATGTGGGCGATGCGCGTCGTGAGAACGCGCGTCTTGCCGGTTCCGGCACCCGCCAGCACCAGCACCGGCCCGTCCACCGTCTCCACCGCGAGCCGCTGTTCTGCGTTGAGGTCCTTGAGATAGGGCGCGCCAGCCGCCGCGCGCGCCCGCGCCGCAATCCCGCCCGGCTGCGGCGCCACAGGACTGTCATCGCGCGGCAATTTGCCCGGATCTGCCATTCTCGTTCCGTGTCGGGGACCGGCGCCGCGGCCGGCGAGCGCCTCTTAGCGGCGAATCTCACGCTCAAGATGGCATCCGCAAGCGCCGATGGGGAGGGGCGTTCAGCTTTTTGCCGGCATGGCGATCCGCCGCCCGGCGGCCTCCGGACGCGGCAAATGGGCGTGCGAGGCCCGCATGCGGGCGATGCAGGCCGCGATCTCGTGCGGGAAGGGCGCGGTTTTTCCGGCGGCCATGTCGACATGCAGCGACATGTTCTCGGAGGTCGCCGAGACCCAGCCTTCGGCGGCGTGGAACAGCTGCTCGAAATAATGCATGCGCTTGGCGTCGTGATCGAGCAATTGAAACGTCACCCGCACCGGGTCGCCGGCGTGCAGCTCGCGCAGATAGCGCACGTGCACCTCGGCGGTGAAGCAGGAGTGCCGGCGCGTCCGGACGTAGTCGAGGCCGCAGCCGAGCAGCTCGAAGACCTCGTCCACCGCGCGGTCGAACAGCACGTTGTAATAGGCCATGTTGAGGTGGCCGTTGTAGTCGATCCACGCCGGCTCGACCTGCATCACGGACGAGACGAAGGGCGCGAAGAACAGGGGTTCGAGATCGAGGCGGTCGAGCATTTGCCGACTTTACGCCGCCGCGCGCGCCGTCGTCCACGCCGGCGGCCACTTGCAGCAGCGGGATCTTCTGCCCACTTCTCCCTCGCATGGGTCCCGTCGCCGAAAGCGTGATGGGGCGGGTTTTGGTGTTGTCAATTCCGCGCGAGCGGAAACCCGCGACGATCGGCCTCTGCAGTACGGGGGCCCTTGCTTGCGCGAGGACGACAGCCGCGAGAGCTGATCAATCAAATGACACCCTTGAATCTCAGTTGGCTGCCGCCCTTCTTCGCACAGGCGTCCGAGCGCCTTGCCGGCAATCTCAGCGAGCTTGCCGGCGGCGCCACGGTGTGGCTCGCGGTGACCGGGCTCAGCCGGTCCGGCAAGACCGTGTTCATCACCAGCCTCATTCACAACCTGCTCAGCTCGCTCCACAATCCCAATCGCACGCCGCTGCTTGGGGTGGTCGGCGAACGCCGCCTGATCGCCGCCAGTCTGGAGGATGCGCGGGCGCCCCGGCTGCCGCGATTCCCCTATCTCGACAACATCGAGAAGATGGCCGGTCCGGACTGGCCGGAGCGCACCGCCGACATCAGCGAGATCGGGATCGAAATCCGGTTCGCGCCCGCGGGCGCCCTGGGCAAGCTCCTGAGCGAGATCACCGGCAGCCCGGCGAACGTGACCATTCGGATCGTCGATTATCCCGGCGAGTGGCTGCTCGATCTGCCGCTGTTGGCGCAGAGCTATCCCAAGTGGTCGCGGGCGACGCTGCGCTCGTTGCGCAGGGGGATACGCGCCGAGATCGCGCGCGACTTTCTCGCGTTCATCGCCCAGCACCCTCCGCATGAGACGGCGCGCGAGGAGGTCGCGAAAGAGGCGCACGACCTCTATCGCGCGTTCCTGCTCGAGGCGCGCGACCGACACGGGCTGAGCCTGTTGCAGCCCGGCCGCTTCCTGTGCCCCGGCACGCTCGAAGATGCGTCCTACCTCTGGTTCGCGCCACTCGACATCGACGAAGGCGCCGACACGTTCGCCGCGCACACGCTCGGCGCGTTGATGGCGGAACGTTTCGAAGTCTACAAGCGCGAGGCCGTGACCCCGTTCTATCGGGATCACTTCCACCACTACTCGCGCCAGATCGTGCTCGTCGACGTGCTGCGCGCGCTGTTGGCGGGTCGGGACGCCTTCGAGGACACGCGGCTAGCGCTCGACGCCATTCTGGAGAGCTTCCGCTACGGCCACGGCGGCATCCTCTCCAAGCTGCTTCTCGGTCCGCACATCGACAAGGTCCTGTTCGCCGCCACCAAGGCCGATCACGTGCCCGACATCCAGCGCGACCATCTCGCGGCGCTGTTGCGCAATATGGCCGCCTTCCCCGCGCTCGAGGTCAAAAGCAGCAATGCGCAATTCGAGGTCATGGCGCTCGCATCGGTGATCTCGACGACCGAAGACACCGTGGAGATCGACGGCCAGCGGCTGCAGGTCGTGGTCGGCCGGCCCGTCGGCAGCAGCAAGCAATCGAAATTCTTCGTCGGCAATGTCCCGATCCGACCGCCGCGTGCGGATGCCTGGGGCTCGCCGTTCCTCAACGTGCCGGTGTTCGAGCCGCCTCCCATCGATCC
>JBAUOM010000869.1:0-2856 GCA_049579765.1 Xanthobacteraceae bacterium | reverse complement strand
TCGCCGCCGAGCGCTGCGACATCTACACCGACGTCGACGGCGTCTATACCTCCGACCCCCGTGTCGTGCCGCGCGCGCAACGGCTCGACAGGGTCGCCTACGAGGAGATGTTGGAACTGGCCTCGCTCGGCGCCAAGGTCATGCAGGTGCGCTCCGTCGAGCTTGGGATGGTGCATAATGTGCGCATCTTCGTGCGTTCGAGCTTCCAGAAGCCCGAGGACATCGATCCGCACGGCACGCCGCCCGGAACGCTGATCTGCGGCGAGGAGGAGATCGTGGAGCAGCAGGTCGTCACCGGCATCGCCTTTTCGAAGGACGAGGCGCAGATTTCGATCCGCCGCGTGCAGGACAAGCCCGGGGTCGCGGCAGCGATCTTCGGTCCGCTCGCGGAAGCTAGCATCAACGTCGACATGATCGTGCAGAACGTTTCCGGCGACGGCGCGACGACCGACGTGACCTTCACGGTCCCGGCCTCCGACTACCAGCGGGCGACCGACGTGCTGGTCAAGGCCAAGAGCCAGGTCGGCTACGAGCGCCTCGACGGGGCAAACGACGTCGCCAAGATCTCGGTGATCGGGATCGGCATGCGCAGCCACGCCGGCGTCGCGGCCAGGGCGTTCAAGGCGCTGGCGGAGAAGGGAATCAACATCCGCGCCATTACCACCTCCGAGATCAAGTTCTCGCTGCTGATCGACGCCAACTACACCGAGCTCGCGGTGCGCACGCTGCATTCGCTGTACGAGCTGGACAAGTAGCTCGCGGCGAATGACGAGGAGGGAGTAGCGAATAGCTTCAGCGGGCGCTTTCTATTCGCTGTTCCGCCCTACAGAGCACCCCGATATGTCTCAGCAGGTGTCCTACGCCCAGCGTTTCGAGGACCTCTACCTCATGCGCTGCTTCGGCACCGGCAGCGAGGGCTTCTACATCGACATCGGCTCCGGCCATCCGGTCTACGATAACACGTCGTTCGCGTTCTATCTGCGGGGGTGGCGCGGCGTCACGGTCGAGCCCAACCCCTGGCTCGCACGCCTCACCAGAGCAGTGCGGCCGCGCGATCGGCACGTCGAGGCGCTCGTCGGCGCGCAGTCGGGCGAGGCTCCGTTCTACCTGGTGGAGGAATTGCACGGCCTCTCCACCATGATCGAGGCCCACGCCCGCGGCGCGCAAGCGCACTTCGGCAAGGCGGCACAAGCCATCGTGGTCCCGGTCACCACACTGAGACTGCTGTGCGAGCGGCATGCCCCGCCGGTGTTCGATTTCCTCAAGGTCGACGTGGAGGGCGCCGAGCAGGACGTCCTGCGCAATGGCGATTGGCAAAACTATCGGCCGAAGGTCGTGGTGGTGGAGGCGCTCGCGCCCTACACGCTGGCACCGGCGTGGCAGGCCTGGGAGCCTTTCATCGCCAAGCACGGCTACCGCTATGTCTGGTTCGACAGTCTGAACCGCTATTACCTCGCCGAGGAGGCGAGCGATCTGGCGCACTGTTTCGACGCCGCTCCGACCGCCTTCGACGACGTCTTCCAATTCCGCAACGTCAAGCCCGCGCTGGCCGACCGGGCACATCCCGACCATCGGCTGGCGGTGCTCTTGGCCGGCGCCGACATGACGCGCCTCCCCTTGCTGGATCGCGACAGCCTCCTCGACCGGCTCACCGCCGGCATTGCCCCGGCGGCGCTGGAGCGGCGCGTTGGCGCAGAGCACATCGCCGGGGCGATCGGGCGGCTGTTCGGGCCCGACCTCGCCTTGTCGATGGTGGATCTGGCGCTTCCCCCCGCCCCCCGGCTGCGCGACGTCTACGCCGCCCTGATCGACAGCGACCAATTCCGCGCCGCCTGCGGGCGGATTTCCGCGAGCTATGCGTGGTAGCGGGTCGGGGCCGAGGCTTTGGCTTGCCCGGCCCATGCGGCATTCGCTATACGGCCTGTGGATTGTAGCCGCTGCGGGCGCCCGGGCCCGGCGGGTACTATTTCCTGACTTTGGACGAGCCGAGGGCGCAGGGCGCTTTCAGGCTGAGTGGGTACCGGACAGCCACCCGGAACGGGCGCTCTCGACGCGTCAGAGCGCGTTCAGAGCGGATCCGGATCCCACTCTCGCCCAGTGCGCTCTGCCCCCCGGCCGAATGGGCTGGTCCGAGGGATCACGTCATGCGTGGCGCGCTCGGCGGTCCGCGCGTGCTGTTACGCCGGCTCCGCGAGGTGATGGCGGAGCCGGTCAGCGCGCAGGACCGCCTGGACAAGATCGTGGTGCTGATCGCCGCCAACATGGTGGCGGAGGTCTGCTCCGTCTACGTGCTGCGCGTGGACGGCACGCTCGAGCTTTACGCCACCGAGGGCCTCAACAGGGAGGCGGTGCACCAGACCGTGTTGCGCTCGGACGAAGGCCTGGTGGGCCTGGTCGCGAGCGAGGCCAATCCGATCAACCTGTCGGACGCCCAGAACCATCCGGCCTTCTCCTATCGGCCGGAAACCGGCGAAGAGATCTACCACTCGTTCCTGGGCGTGCCCGTCCTGCGCGCCGGCAACACGCTCGGCGTGCTGGTGGTGCAGAACCGGGCGCGGCGCACCTATACCGAGGAGGAAGAAGAGGCGCTGCAAACGACCGCCATGGTGCTTGCGGAGATGATCGCCTCGGGCGAGCTCTCCGCCATCGCCAAGCCTGGCGCCGAGCCGGCCGCGCGCCGGCCGCTGCACCTCACCGGCACCGCGCTCAACGACGGCGTCGCGCTCGGCCATGTGGTGCTGCACGAGCCGCGCGTGGTGGTGACCCAGCTCATCGCCGAGGATGTCGAAACGGAGCTTCGCCGCCTCGACGCGGCGATGGCGAGCCTCAGGCTTTCCGTCGACGACCTTCTTGCGC
>JBAUOM010000868.1:0-4426 GCA_049579765.1 Xanthobacteraceae bacterium | reverse complement strand
GGATCGCCGCGTGCCATGCCGCACTCGGTGCCGATGCCGTCGACGCGGGCATGGCGGCGGGCGGCGGCGAGGCGGGCCGCGTCGCCAGCGGCGTCGTTATGGTGGATCAAGCCGAGATAGAGCTCGGTTTGCGGACCGAGCTTCAATTTCTCGAGCGGCGCGAAATAGGCGTCGTCGCTGCGGCGCTTCGGCACCGGCATGTGGAAGAACCGGATCGGGCGCTCGACGCGCGCGGCGACGGCGTTCGCCATCTCCACCATGATGCCCATGTCCTTGGGCTGCACCATGTGCTCGTCGGCCGGGCTGCCGTAGCAGAGGTGATAGCCGAGCTCGATCGCGGCGGGCACCGCATCGCCCACCTGCGCGAGCACGCCGATGGTCTCGGTGCGGAAATCGACCGGCCCGGGCTCGTAGTAGCCCTCCCACGCCAGCACCTCCTGGCACACGTCCCATTGCAGCGCGATGCGGTCGTTGGGAAGGGCGCCGGCGATCTTGGCGACCTCACCGACGAAGTGCTGCGTGAGCGCCGGCAGCACCTTGCCGCGGTCCGCCGGCAGCATGTTGTTGTAGATCGGCGCGATCGGCGTCGGCAGCGAGATCTGGAATTTCACCTTGGGCGGGATGGTGCCCGCGCGCTGCAAGCGCTCGAACAGGCCCCAAGATTCGATCGCCATGTCGGCATAACCGGTCCTGAAGGACTTGGAGTCGGGCGCGGCACCTGGCTTGACGCGAAGTCGCGGGATCTCACGCACGACCTTGCCGTCCCACTGGGTGAACTTGAACGGCGGCACGTCCTTGGCGAGCTCGATCGCCGGATCCGCGGCGAGCACGTCCTGCAGGAAGCGGATCCAGGTCTTGCGGATGCCGGTCTCGCCGTCGGGCAGGCGCACGAGGTACGCGCCGAGCGCATGCGACACGGTGCGGAACACGCTCTCGGCATCGGGCAGCGGAATGCTGCCGACGAGATGCACGATCGGACGCGTGCCGCCGTCTGCGCGCATGGTCCCTCCCCCACTCGGTTGTTTGAACTCGATCCTAACAGCTCGGCACGGTGGTTGTGAACGATTGCGAATCCGCCAACCGCAGGACCTTGCGAGACCATCACCACTCGGGTCGGCTCCGCCGGATCGCGGCATACCGAGGGACAGCGGTAGACGTCTCGAAAGTGCCAACCGAACTCCAGGCCGCAACTTCCGGCGCCTGCTCGCCAGAACCTGCTACCCGGTTATTTCGGACAAACCAAAGTATTAGCGGGCTTGTCCATCGGATGGCCGTCGCGACCGAAAGTAGAATGGAGGGCTGGGACGCCCTCTCTTTATATTGCTCGTCAGCAAGCGATCCGGGCTCGAGGAGTGAGGCCTAGTCCGATGCTGATGAGCAAATCGAAATGCGGTCCGGCGCGGCGATCCTCAGCAACATGCCCAATTCGCTGCTCGGCGACCGATTCGCCCTTCTTCTCGAGATGAAGAACCTCCGTCGGCATGTCAGCGACCGGCATTTCCGCGCTCGCCGCAGCCTGTCAAGCGTGTGCAACCATCAACCAGGAGCGATGGATATGAAGCACTTAAAAGCCGGCTTGGCGGCCGCGGCCGCTCTTTCCCTGCTCTCGACGGTCGTCCCGGCGAGCGCCGATCCTCTCAAGAACATCGTGCTGGTCCACGGCGCCTGGGTGGACGCGTCAGGCTGGAAGCCCGTCTATGAGATCCTCAAAAAGGAAGGCTTCAATGTCACCATGGTGCAGGAACCGGAAACCTCATTTGCCGACGATGTGACCGCAACGAAGCGAGTGCTCGACCTTCAGGACGGCCCCACGCTTCTCGTCGGCCACAGCTACGGCGGTTCGATCATCACGGAGGCCGGCGTTCATCCGAACGTCGTCGGCCTTGTGTATGTCGCGGCGCACGCGCCCGACGTCGGAGAAGACGAGGCGGCGCTCGGCAAAAAGACGCCAAGCATCCTGGCCAAGACCGAAGGCGCGATCAGGAAGACGCCGGATGGCTTCACCTATCTCAACCCGGCGGAGTTTCCCAAGCTGTTCGCGCCCGATCTGCCGCGCGCGCGGGCGGCATTCGTGGCGCGCTCTCAGGTGCCGGCAGCGGCCCAGGTCTTCAGCACACCGCTGACCGCGGCCGCGTGGAAGACGAAGCCGAGCTGGGGAATCGTCGCTGGGGGCGACAAAATCATCAACCCCGATCTTGAGCGTTGGTACTACGCCCGGGCCAAGAGCCACACGACCGAAATCAAGGGCGCGAGCCACTCCGTGTACGAATCTCATCCGAAGGAGGTCGCGGCCGTGATCACAGACGCCGCTCGAAACGCTCAAAAAGCGAGCGAGCGAAACGCTCAAGAATAAGGCCTGCCCCGGGCGTCGGTTCCGCAAGCTTTGGAGCCGACACAAAGGCGCGACCGACGCACGGATTCCGGCGCGCCATAGCCGGGCTCACGCATCGCGGCCGGCAGCATCGCGGTGCGATCGCCTTGCGGGCCTTGGGGAAGGAACCGCGCCGGTGACAAACAAGAAAGGGGGCCAAAGGCCACTCGCTCATCGTTATTTCCGGCCGCGATACCCGCGAGCGCAGCAACGAGCCCGAACCCTGTTCCCTTCATCGGCGAGGCCCGATAAGGTCCCAGCCATCGTGTCCGTCTTGACGCAATACGCGCCAGCGGAAGCTGGCAATACGGACGGCGTAGCGCGCGGGATCGCGGCGCTGGCCGACGGAAAGCTCTACGCCCTGCAACACCCCTATGCGCTCGATGGCCGGGTCAGCTCCTACCCGGCCAGTGCGCGCGGTTTTTCGGTGGCGAACAGCTACCTGCTGACGCAGACCGACGCGGCGATGCTGATCGACACCGGCTTCGGCAAGGACGAACCGGCGATCCGCAGCCAGATCGAAGCGCTGCTCGCGCCGGGGCTGCCGCTGTCGCTGTTTCCGCTGCGGCTCAACGAGTTCATGTCGATCAACAACGTCGAAGCCTTCGCCGGGCACTTCAACGTCGAGCAATGCTACACCAGCAATGTCGACGCCGCGCTGTGGTTCGATTTCGGGTCAAGGGCGGACGGCCGCAACATCCTGGAATCGATGAAGGTCGTCGCCGTGACCCGCTCGGACACCATCCAGCTCGGAAAACAGGGCCGGTCGATCGATGTCATGCAGGCGCCGATCCGGCTGATCGCCACGCGCTGGCTGTACGACCGCGCGACACGCACGCTGTTCAGCTCGGACCTGTTCACCCACGTCTGGCGCGCTCGTGCGGACGGCCCCTGGATCGTCACCGACGCGAACGACACCACGACCGAGCGCGAGCTGCGATCGTTCATGCTGAACACGCGCTACTGGTGGCTGGAGGGCGCGCCGACCGACTCGATCCGGCGCGGGATCGGCAACGTATTCGACAAACACGACGTCGAGACGATCGCGCCCGGCTACGGCTGCATCCTGCGCGGTCGCAAGGTTGTGGCCCGGCATGTCCGGATGCTCGACGAAATTCTCAAAGGCCTGGACAGGAGCGTCGCGGTGTCGCGCTACGTCACCCGCGACGAGGAGCGCTGAGAATGTCGAAAAAGCTGCCCCGCGAGATCGCGCCCGGCGTGTTCTGGATCGGCGACTGCCTGGCGCAACGCCACAAGGGCAAGATCTATCACGGCTACAACGCCGCGTTTCTGATCGCGGGCGAGGCCGCGTCATGCCTGATCGAGACCGGCCACCCGAAGGATTTTCCGGTCATCGAGCGGCACATGAACGAGCTGTTCGCCCGCGGTGTCGCGCCGCTCAAATACCTGTTCGTCACGCACCAGGAGACCCCGCATTGCGGGGGCCTCGGCCGCGTCCTCAAGACCTTTCCCGACGCGGTCCTGTGCGGCGACGTCAGCGACTATCACCTGGCGTTCCCGCAATACGAGCATCGCATGCGCTGGATGAAGGAGGGCGACGAGATCGACCTCGGCGGCAGGAGCCTGATGGCGGTCGAGCCCGTGATCCGCGACCTGCGCACGACCTGGTGGGGTTTCGAGACCCGCGAGCGCGTGCTGTTCCCGGGCGACGGCTTCGCCTACAGCCACTATCACGAAGACGGCCACTGCGGCCTGGTTGCCGAGGAGGCGACGTCGCTCGACCTGCCGGATGTGTCGGCGGTGTTCGCGGACCTCGCTCTGTTCTGGACCAAGTTCGCCGACATGAACGTCTATTGCGATCGGCTGGACCACCTGATCGACCGGCTCGGCGTCAGGACCATCGCGCCGACCCACGGCCTGCCGATCACCGACGTGGCCGCCACGGTGCCCAAGGTCCAGGAAGGGCTGAAGGCCGCCGCGCTGTTGCCGGAGTCGGGCACCAACGAGAAGGTGCCGCTGGCGGGCGCGGCCGCGGCGGCGCCCGCCGCCTGAGCCGCCGCCCACGGCCGGTTCCCGCTTGGACGACGACCGGCA
>JBAUOM010000867.1:0-18006 GCA_049579765.1 Xanthobacteraceae bacterium | reverse complement strand
CCATGGCGACGCCCAGCACGACCGCCACGGCGAGCACCGGCCAGAGCGCGCGGTGGATCGAGCGGTGCGAGCGCCTCATCGCGAAGACTTCAGCCAGCGAACGAGCACGTAGGGCCAGAGCGCGGCGGCGCCGGGAAAGAGCAGGATGCGCGCGCCCGTGGTCACCGGCACCGGCTCCGGAAGCACCCGCGTCACTCCGAAGACGACGAACGCCGCCGCGACCGCGACGCCCGCCGCCGCATAGAGCGCAAGACCGATCAGCACGATCATGACGCGCTTGTCCGATTGCCCAAAGCGGCAGGATCGGCCACAGCGCCGGCGAAGACAAGCGACGCGTTCAACGCGGCTTGAAATCCATTCCGCTGCATTTCATGGTGCGGAACCGGGCAGGCCGGCCCGCGGTGCCATTCGCCTCTCCCGGGCGCGCGGCGACAAAACGCCGATGCGCGCGACACGTGCGGGCATTACGGCGGAGGAAAGTGAAGGAGGGGCTCCTGACCGCGATGAAGATCGTCATTCCCGACGACTATCAGGACATGGTCGATCAGCTCGAATGCTTCTCGCTGATCCGCCACCACGAGGTGACGCGCTACCGCGTGCCGGCGCGCGATCTCGACGAGCTTGCCGAGCGCCTGCACGACGCCGACGTGGTGGTCTCGATCCGCGAGCGGGTGGAATTCTCCCGCGCCCTGCTCGAGCGGCTGCCAAGGCTCAAGCTGATCGCGCTGGTCGGCCGCAATTCGCAGGCGATCGATTTCGCCGCCTGCACCGCCGTCGGCGTTCCTGTCGCGGCCGGCAAGAGCAATTCGCCGGTCGCGCCGGCCGAGCTGACCTTGGCGTTGATCGTCGCCTCGCGCCGCAACGTCGCGCGCGAGGCCGAGCGCATGAAGCGGGGCGAATGGCCGTGCACGCTGTCGCACCGCCTGCGCGGGTCGACGCTCGGCATCTACGGGCTCGGCGCCATCGGCGAGCTCGTCGCCGCGGGCGGGCGCGGCCTGGGCATGGACGTGCTGGTCTGGGGCCAGGAGAATTCGCTCGCGAAGGCCGCCGCCTCAGGCTATGCGGCCGCGTCGAGCAAGCGCGAGCTGTTCGAGCGCGCCGATGTGCTGTCGCTGCATGTTCGTCTCACACGCGAGACGCGCGGCATCATCGGCCCCGAAGATCTCGACCGCATGAAGCCGACCGCGCTCATTGTCAACACCGCGCGCGCCGAAATCATCGCGCCGGGCGCGCTGCTCGCGGCGCTACGGCAGGGCCGGCCCGGCTATGCGGCGGTCGATGTCTACGAGCAGGAGCCGATCGTCGACGGCGACCATCCGTTGCTGTCGATGCCCAACGTGCTGTGCACGCCGCATCTCGGCTGGGCGGAATGGGACAATTTCGAGCTCTATTTCCGCGAAGCCTTCGAGCAGATCGTGGCCTACGAGCGCGGTCTGCCGCTGCGGCTGCGCAATCCGGAGGTGCGGATGCGGAGCGGGAGCGCGTAGGATTGTGGGATGGCGCCCCGGGAGGGATCGAGGCCTTGCCGCGTCCCAATGGGCGGCGCCCGACGTCATTCCAGCTGCGACGGCTTCAGATCGGGATACAATTCCACTATCGGATTGATGACGTCTAGCAACATGCATCCCATCGATTGCCCGATCATTCGTTTGTATCTTTGAAATTCATCGTCCGTGCAGACGGATCGTATCTCGGCGAGGACGGCGTTTTGCTCCGCTCCATGCTTGACCATCAGATCGATGATCTTCTTCGCCGCCTCCCGGGACATCTCCGAACTCCTGGACATCGACCCTTGGCTAGCCTCTGACAGTTGGGCATCCGTATCTTTGCATACATCTATTTACGCAGTTCCAGAAACTGAACCCGTAGTCACCCGACGGTAGCGACCTATCTGAACATTCGGCGATACACATATTTCTTATACGTTTACAGAAATCGTCATTGGCTGCAGCCACATTGCTAAAATGGTGGCCGCTCCAACTGCCACTTGGTGTGGACGAACGCGCCGTTGGACTAGGTCGTATCGGCGCATCCCACGCCATTCCACCTCTCACTGCTGCATTGGCCCAGGAATTGTCAATGCGCTGCGCGAGGTTGCCAAGAACCCCTCCAGCAGGCTCCTGCGCGAAGCTCCCGAAGAGTCCGCCGCCCGAATTGGGTGCCGTTGAGGGGCTGCGTTGACGCCAGGGGTCCCCCTGCGGGGTAGATGCGCCTGTCCGGAGATTCGGCGCCAGTATGGCCAAGTTCCCGGCTGTAGGGACCAGGGCAAAGGGTCGAATTGATCTTCCATCGAAGTTTCTCCTTGTGGAGTGGGTCGACAGCAAGCAATCGGGCGCCGCGGCTGCGGCGCGCAGGTTCAAAGTGCGGGGAGCAAGGTCGCCGCGGCTGCAGCGCGCCTCGCGGGATCAGTCGCGGAGCGAGTGCGGCGAAACGCGACTCACGCGCGGGCCGATGGCCGGCGTCCGAGCAGGTCGAGAACGTCCAGGTCTTGAGTGGGGCTTGCTAAGCGAACAGGGCGGCGTCAGCTTCGATGACCTGCGTCCGGCTCCTATGAACAAGAGCTTCGCGCGCTTAGAGAGACGGCAGTCTGAGAGCGCAGGCCCCCCCGATCAGCGGACCCAGCTCCATCGAAGCATCCAACGATGCCCTAATCCAGGCGCACGTTCGGATCATGCCTGAACCATATGTGACTCGCGTAACGTAGTCAACTACAAAATGCGACAAGGAGATTAGTTTGCAAATACAATTGGTTGAACCCAGTCAAGAAACAGATCGAAACATTCCCGCTGTTCGGTGTGGTAGCGGGCGATCTCGGCTTGCTGGATACGCAGGTTCGGTGAGGCCTCTTCGAGGCGAGCGCGAGGCAGACGTAGGTGCCCAGAGCGCCGCGCCTTCTTGAGACTGTGCGAGAGCCTACCGCCCCGGGGCCGCATCTATCTTTGCCGCCACAGCACATTCGGCCTCTTATCGCACCAGAGCTTGTCAAATAGCTCTTGATCTGCGCTCAAGATATCTTCCGTTGAGCGCTGCAGTCCGACAAAGGCGCCGTTTTTGGAGGGGGCCGGCAACACGGTATAGTGTTGGTCGAAAAACACACATTTGCCATCGATCGTTCTATCGATGCCCAACATCTTTCTCACGTCATACGATCGGGATGATGCGCAGAACTCGACGCCCTCACCAATGGTGGAATCGCCATCGATAATGCCCACATGGGAGCCGTAGGCGTAGGACTCGAATTGCTCTGCTCGGCAGAGCCAGATCAAGAAATCGCGCTGCTGAACGTGGTCAAGAGGCAGGCCAGTCAAAATGATGACAGCCTGTTTGCCGCCCTTTGTCACTCCGGTAAAGGCGCGGGGAATAAAGCCACAGGCGCCGAGGCTTCGGAACCACGCGTCAAACTCATCGACTAAGAGCGTCGCCACATCATTGGAGGCTTGATCCATGTTGCCACCGCGTGCCGAGGCCGCGCGGATTCTGGCGACGCAGCTGCCGGCATCCTAGGAAACGATCCGTTTCGAGCCGCTGCAACTGACGATCCTTTCGAGTGTCGCCGATTGCGCTCCCTAGAACAGCTCGAAATATTCGCGCTGCTCCCACTCCGTGACCTCGGCGTGGTAGCGGGCGAGCTCAGCCTGCTTGATGCGCAGGAAATAGTCGATGAAGGCTTGGCCGAAGCCCTCGGCGAGGCAGGCGTCGGCGCGGAGCGCCGCGAGCGACTCGTCGAGAGTCTTCGGCAGCAGCGCGGCTTGCGTCTCGTAAGGAGTGTCGGCCGGCGGACCGGGATCGAGGCTGCGCCGCATACCGTCGAGGCCGGTGATGATCTGCGCGGCCATGTAGAGATAGGGATTGGCGGCGGGCTCACCCACGCGGTTCTCGAGCCGCGTCGCGGCGTCGCCGGGGCTCCCGAGCACGCGGATCATCACCCCGCGATTGTCGCGCCCCCAGATCGTGCGGTCCGGCGCCAGCGAGTAGCTGCTGTAGCGCTTGTAGCCGTTGATCGTGGGGGTGGTGAAGGCGGCCGCCGCGCGCGCATGCGCGAGCAGGCCGGCGAGAAAATTGCGCGCCACGGGCGAGAGGAGCTCCCCGCCATCGGAGGCGAAGGCGTTGGCGCCGGACCGCCGGTCGCGCAGCGACTGGTGCAGGTGCCAGCCGCTCGCTAGCGCGTTCGCGACCTTCGGGCGCGCCATGAAGGTCGCGTGGTGGCCCTGCCGCCGGCAGATCTGCTTCACCGCGCTGCGGAACAACATCATGGTGTCGGCGGGCGCAAGTCCGAGCTGGGGGTGGAAGGTGAACTCGCATTGGCTCGGGCCGAGCTCGGTCTCGACGGAGCGCAGCGGCAGGCCGAGCGCGAGGATGTCGCGCCGGATGGTTTCGAGGATGTGCTCCATCTGGTCGAGCCGCGTCTCGGTCAGATACTGGTAGCCTTGCGAGATCAGGCTGACCTCGGGCGGCTCGCCCGGCCAGGTCGCGTCCTCGGGTTTGAGCCGCGCGTCGTCGAGCTTGAACACGTGGAACTCGACCTCGAGCCCCGCCATATAGTCATAGCCGATCTCGGCGAGCTCGCGCAGTGCGCGGCGATAGAGATGGCGGGTCGAGAACGGCACCGGCTTGCCGTCCGCGAAGTAGATATCGCACAGCACCCATCCGGTCCGCGGCGCCCAGGGGAGCACGCGGAACGTGGTGGGGTCGGCGATCATCAGGAAGTCGGCGGCGCCCTCCATCTCCGCCATGCCGAAGCCGCCGCCCGGCGTGAACACCGGAAACGCCGTCTTGTGCGCGGTGTCCTTGGCAAGGAGCGTCGTGGTGATCGCGCAGCCGTTACGCATCACCGCCGCGGCGTCGGCCGCCATCACGCTCTTGCCGCGAAGGATGCCGTGCTGGTCGGGAAACGACAGTCGCACGACCTCGAGGCCGTGCTGCTCGATCGATTTCTCCGCCCTGAGCACCGCCTCGAACTGCTCGTCGCTCCACAGCCCGTGGCGCTCGACGAAGCTGCGTGCGGCTCGCTCTTCCGGTGACGACACTGGACCATCCGCCCGTTGAAAGGCGCAAGGTTAGTCCATTTGATTGCGCCCTTCGAGGGGCAACACCCCGCAGCCATGCCCGCGAAGGCGGCAGTCGCTCGCGCGAGTCCTGATCATCCGCGGATGGCGACAGCGACGCCCCGCCGGATGTGAGGAGCTCAATGCAGGCTCGCGGCCTGCGCCTGCAGGGTGGCGAGCAGGTCGGTCGATCCCTGCACCGCCAGGCGCTGGTGGTAGAAGCGCAGCCCGTGCAGCCCGCCCAACTCCTCGCCGGCGCCGGCGCGGCCCGGACCGCCGTGATTGCATTGCGGCATGACGATGCCGTGGCCGGTATGCGCGCTCGCGATCGACGGATCGACCATGAGCAGCCGCCCGTGGCCCGGTCCGATCGCGCTCACGATGCGGGCGAGAAAATCCGCGTCATCGCCGTAGACCGAGGCGACCAGCGAGCCGCCGCCGCGCGCGATCAGCGCGACCGCATCCGCTTCGTCGCGATAGGGCACCACGGTCGCGGCCGGGCCGAACACCTCGACCTCGTGCACGGCGGTGGCGGTGCCGGCATCGTTCAGCCGCAGCAAGGTCGGCGCCACGAATGCCGACCTGCCCGCGTCGATGCCGTCGAGCGCGGGGGGCTCGGCGCCGCCGCACACGATTGCGGCTTCGGAGGCCAATCGCCGGATGCCCTCGAACGCCGCCGCCTGCTGGGCGCGCGTCACCACCGGCCCCATGCGGGTATCGGCCGCTCGCGGATCGCCGACCTTGGTGCCCTTGAGCTTGGCGGCGAGCGCGTCGGCAACGGCGCCGGCTACTTGCGGTTGCGCGAAGACGCGGCGGATGGCGGTACATTTCTGCCCGGCCTTCACCGTCATCTCGCGCACGACCTCGCGCACGAAGGCATCGAAAGCCGCGCTGCCCGACGCACAGCCCGGCGCCAGCAGCGCCGCATTGATGCTGTCGGCCTCGATGTTCACCGGCACGCTCTTGGCCACGACGTTGGGATGGCCGCGCACCCGCCGCGCCGTATCGGCCGAGCCGGTGAAGGCGACGACGTCCTCGGAGGCGAGCGCCTCGAGCAAGCCGCCCGCGCCGCCGCAGAGGAGGCTCAGCGCACCGTCCGGCAGCACCCTGGCGGCGATCACGTCCCTGACCATGGCATGCGCGAGCAGCGCGGTCGCCGAGGCGGGCTTGGCGACGACCGGGACCCCGGCGAGAAGTGACACCGCGGCCTTCTCCCACAGCCCCCAGCTCGGGAAATTGAAGGCGTTGATGTGCACGGCGACGCCGCGGCGCGGCACCATCAGGTGAATGGCCTGATAGTTCTCCGCCTTGGCGAGCCGCACCGGCTTCTCGTCGAGCAACGCGCGCGCCGCGCCGAGGCCGGCGCCGAGCCGGGCGTAATATTTGAGCGTGCCGATGCCGCCGTCGATGTCGATCGCCGCGTCGGTCTTGGTGTTGCCGGAATTGGCGATGGCGATCTCCTCGTAGCGCGCGCGGTTGGCGGCGAGAACGTCGGCCACCGTTCCGACGAGCTTGGCGCGCTCGCCATAGCCGAGACTGCGCAAGCCGCCCTGCCCTTCCCTGCGCGCGAACGCGAGCGCATCTTTGAGATCGACACCCTTGGCCGACGCCGTCGCGAGCTCCTCGCCCTTGACCGGATCGACGAGCCGCGTCTCGACGCCTTCTCCGCGCACCCAACGGCCGGACAGATAGCTCCCCAGTGCCTCTGGCGTCGGACTCATGGCTTGCTCCTTGCGCGCGCGGCCCTCACGGTTCGGGGCCGTCGTTGCGGGAGCGTAGCCCGGATGGAGCGTCAGCGAAATCCGGGTGCCGCCGCGCGGCGAGGCCGCCCCGCATTGCGCTGCGCTCCATGCGGGCTACTTCTTGTGGCTATGACCGTGCGCGCCGTCGGGCTTGGTCAGCATGTGGCTGCAGCCGGCCTTGGTCGCCCAATATTCCCAGGCCCGCCAGGTTTCGGTCGAATAGGGGCTGTAGCCGCGGTTGCGGGCATCGATCTCGCCCTGGCGCAGATACTTGATCTCGCCGCCGAGCTGCTTCGCGCGCAGCAATGCCCGTGCGTTGCGCGGCAGATAGACCGACATCCGCACCACCTCGATCAACGAGCGCGCCGCCGAGGCGAAGCCGTGCCCCCGCATCAAGGCGACGTTGTTGCCGCCGAGGCATTTGGCGAGATCGCGCCCGTGGTCCATGTTGGTGACGAGCACATTGGTGTCGCCGAACTTGTCGGCGATGTCCCACACCGGCACCTCGGCGCCGATGAAACTGCCGGAATGGATCACCGGGCGAAGCGGCGTCGCCTGAGCGATGCCGAACGGCAGAATGTCCTCGGCATGGGCGTGAACGACGGCATGGATGTCGGGGCGCGCCTCGTAGATGGCGGCATGGATGAAGCGCTCGAGGTAGAGCGCGTGCTTCTCGTCGCGCACGGGCTGGCCGTCGAGCCCCAGCTCGACGATGTCGTCGCGCTCCACCAGTTCCGGCGAGACCGAGCGCGAGAGAAAGAAATGCTTGGGATTGTCGGGATTGCGGATGCTGACGTGGCCGTAGGCATCCACCACGTCCTCCCGCGCGAGGATGCGGTTGGCGATGACCAGATCTTGAATGACGACGTCGAGATTGCTCATGGCTGGTGACCCGGCTGGCGTGTGGGTTTCGGGAATAGGCGCGCGCTTGCACGGCGTGCGGTTAGTGGGTCGGCACGAAGAGATCGTCGACCGGAACGGACGCGGCGATCAAGGACTGATCGACGAGATAGGTGACGAAGGCTTCCAGCGTCGGGCGGTTGGGCTCGACCCCGTAGGGCCACGGATCGCCGTCGAAGGTCTCGTAGATTTCGTCGATGTCGCGCATCAGGAACGGCGTCATGTAGCGCAATGCGCGAAGATTGAGCATCTTCTCGAACGCGATCTTCTTGGCGGCGCAGAAGGCGTCGTAGAGGCTGGTGGCGACGAAAGGGTATTTCTCGTACACCTGCTTGCGGATCGCGACCAGATGCATGATGGGATAGATCTTGGTGCGCTTGTAGAACTCCTTCTCGAGCTCGACGTAATTCGGGAACAGCCGCACGACGTCCGGATTGGTGCGGATGGCTTTGGGCAGGCTCGTGCCCAGCGTGGCGTCGATGGCGCGTTCCTCGAGCAGGTCGCTCATCGATTTGTCCGACGTGTTGCGTTCGACCACAACGGGCTTGAGCAGAGGCAAAACGGTAGGGCTGCCGTGGGCGCCGCCGGTGTTCATCGCGCCCTGCACCCAATGAATCTTGCCGAGCTCGACGCCGTATTCGTGCTGCAGCAGCCCGTTGATGTAGATGGCCGCGGTCATGGTCAGCAGCGGCACGCCCACGCGCTTGCCCTCAAGGTCCTTGGGCGTCTCGATACCGGACTTGCGGTGAACGGCGATGAAGCCGTGGCGAAACGCCCGCGAGGGAAAGACCGGAATAGCCACGAACGGGCACTGCTTGTTGGCGAAGCGCTGGACGAATTCCGAGCTCGAGAACTCGGCGACGTCGAATTCCTCGCCGCCCGCCATCCGGTCGAAGATCGGCCGCGGTTCGTCGATGGCGATGAAATTGAGATCGACGCCCTCGACCTTGACCTCGCCGGTATAGAGCGGCTGCATCCGGTCGTAGAGCCCGCACGCGAACGAAAGCTGCAGTTTGGCCATTGCTTGTTTTCCCCCGTCCTTTAGCGAGATTTCACCCTTAGCACGCGCACTCCGCGGGCGGAAACCCTCAGTGCGCCGCACCTCCCACGCCCTATCTGCTGTCGTCCCCGCGCAAGCGGGGACCCATATTCCAGAGCCGATGGTCATGGGTCCCCGCATTCGCGGGGACGACATCCATTCCCCACGCGCCGCGCTCAGCGCACGGTGCCGCGCACCGGCGTCGGAGGCGTGCGGCGCAACGCAGATGTGCGCCGGCGCGCGGCGGAAGCATTCAACAGACGCGACAGCTCGCGCGTCGAGGGCATCCGCCGCTGCGTCGTCAGCGACGCCGCCTCGTCCGCGGCCAGATTCGCAATCAGCGCCAGCAGCGTGCGTCGCGTCGCCGCGATATCCGCGGCCGCGACACGGCGCAGGGCGACCTCGTTCACCTCCTCGGCCATGGGAACGAGCTTGCGCTTCAACGCCCGCCCTTTGGCCGTGAGACGGACATGGATCTCCTTGCGGCTGCGCGGGCTCGCCCGGCGCACCACGTATCCCAGCCGTTCCATGGCGTTGAGCGCCGAGAACGTGGTCGGCTCCATCACCCCCGCCTGGTCGCTGAGCTGGCGTTGCGTGAGGCCCTCGGTCTCCCACAAGATGCGCAGGAAGGTCCAGTGTCCGTACGACACCGCATGCTCGGCCAGGCGCATCTGCAGCGCGCGGGCGAGACCCCGCGCCGCATCCTTGACCAGATGCGCCAGCCGGTCGTTCGGGACCGCCTCGCGCCAGTGGCGCAGGATCTCCCCGGTCACCGGCTTGGGGGGCAAACGGCTCACGACGAAAGGTCCTCCGCGCCGCGCACCGCGGCGGCACCCAACTCGACAGGCCCGGCGCAAGCTGCTAGCTTATACTTAGAGGGCTAAGTATGGCACGGGCCGCGCCCGATTGTCGAGGTGACCCCATGAACAAGCCGATCACCGACCTGCAGCACCCGAAAATGCTGCTCGATCCCTATGCCGCCTGGGCGGCGAAGGAGGGCGTGTCGATCACCGAGGATTTCGGCGTCGACTTGCTCGCGGTCCCGACCGCGCCCTGGCCGCGCTTCGGCGTCGACGGCGGCCTCGTTCACCTCAAGGGGCGCGGCGACTTCGTCTCCATCTTCGTGCTCGACCTCGCGCCCGGCGCCAAGTCGGCGCCGCAGAAGCATCTCTTCGAGGAGGTCGTGTACGTTCTGTCCGGCCACGGCAATACCACCATCGAGACCGGCGACGGACGCAAGCACAGCTTCGAATGGGGCCCCAAGAGTCTGTTCGCGCTGCCGCTCAACGCGCGTTATCAGCATTTCAATTCGAGCGGGCGCGAGCGCGCGCGCCTCGCCTCGACCAACAATCTCGCGCTGATGCTCAACCTGTTCCACAACGAAAGCTTCGTGTTCGACAACGGCTATGATTTCCCCGAACGGCAGGGCGCCGCCCGATATTTCAGCGGCGAAGGCGAGTTCATTCCGGTGCGCCCGGGACGCAACATGTGGGAGACCAATTTCATCCCCGACCTCGCCGGCTTCGAGCTGAAAGCCTGGGACCAGCGCGGCGCCGGCGGATCGAACATGATGTTCATCCTCGCCGACGGCACCATGCACGCCCACACCTCGCAGATGCCGGTTGGCACCTACAAGAAGGCGCACCGCCACGGCGCCGACTTCCACGTCTTCGCCGTCACCGGGCACGGCTTCTCGCTGCTGTGGTACGAGGACGAGAAGGATTTCGTGCGCATCGATTGGAAACACGGCTGGGTGTTTGCCCCACCCGATCGGATGTTCCACCAGCACTTCAACACCGCGCCCGATCCCGCGCGCTACCTCGCCGTCGCCTTCGGCAGCCTGCGCTACCCCTTCACCGCCGACAAGCGCAACGTCTTCCTCGGGATGGACGTGAGCGTGAAGGACGGCGGCTGCCAGATCGAATACGAGCATCAGGACCCGCGCATCCACAAGATTTATCTCGACGAGCTCGGCAAGTACGGGGTGAAGTCCGGCATGGCCAAGTTCATCGACGAGCGCCCCCACGCCAAGGCTTCCGCCTGAAGGACAGCGTCGCCTCGCGATGCACGACCTGGAATTCGAGCACCTTCACGTCGATCCGGCGGACGCCGCGGTCAACGAGGTCGCCTGGGCGACCGACAACGTCGAGCTCACCACGGTCGGGATCGATATCGGCTCCTCCACGTCGCACCTGATGTTCGCGCGCGTGCATCTGCAGCGGCTCTCGAGCGCGCTGTCGAGCCGCTTCGTCGTGGTGGAGCGCAAGATCCTCTGGCAATCGCCGATCCTGCTCACCCCCTACCGGGGCGACTACACCATCGACGTCGATGAGCTCGCCGGCTTCATCGGCGGCTGCTACGCCTATGCCGGCGTCGAGCGCGAGGAGGTCGATAGCGGCGCGGTCATCCTGACCGGCGAGGCGCTCAAGCGTCGCAACGCCCGCGCCATCGCCGACCTGTTCTCGGAAGAAGCCGGCAAATTCGTCTGCGCCTCGGCCGGCCATCACATGGAGTGCCAGATGGCGGCGCACGGCTCCGGCGCCATCGCGCTCTCGCGCGGCCACCAAGCCACGGTGCTCAATGTCGACATCGGCGGCGGCACGACCAAGTTCGCGCTGATCGGGAACGGCCGCGTGCTCGCGACCTGCGCGATCGCGGTGGGCGGGCGCCTGATCGTCGAGGACGACGAGCACGCCCTCACGCGCGTCGAGCCCGCGGCCGAAGCGGTCGCCGACGCGCTGGGCGTCGACCTCGGGCTCGGCAAGACACTGGCGGCGGCCGACCGCCGACGCATCGCCGCGCGCATGGCGCGCCTGGTCATGGGGCTCATCGACCTGCGCCAGCCGGGCGAGCTCGCGCGCCGGCTGTTGGTGACCGAGGGATGGCCGGCCGAGCTCGCCAACAAAGGCGTCGACGCCATGACCTTTTCCGGCGGGGTCGCGGAATATCTCTACAAGCGGGAAACGCGGCGCTTCGGTGACCTCGGCTCGGATCTCGCCGAGGAGCTGCGCCACGCCCTGGCGCACCGGCGCGACCTTCCTCCGGTCTGGGATCCGGGCCAGGGCATCCGGGCGACCGTCATCGGGGCCGCGCAATTCTCGGTGCAGATCAGCGGCAACACGATCCTGATCGCCGATCCCGGCAAGCTGCCGCTGCAGAACCTGCCGGTACTGTCGTGCGACCTTTCCCCCGGCGAGCAAATCGCGCTCGCGGCCGTCGCCGCCGGCGTGCGCGACGCGCTTGCCCGCGCCGATTTCGCGGACGGGGAAAGCCCCGTCGCGCTGTCATTTCCATGGCGCGGCGATCCTTCCCATGCCCGCCTGCACGCGGTCGCCGCCGGCATCTGCGCCGCGCTGCCGCGGACGTTGCAGGAGCGCATGCCGCTGGTGCTGCTGATCGACGGCGACGTCGGCAAGAGCCTCGGCCGCATCATCAGACACGAGATCGCGCCCGCCGCCGACGTCATCGCGATCGACGGCGTGCAGCTCAAGGAATTCGACTACGTCGACATCGGCAGCGTCATCGCCCTCACCAACGTAGTGCCGATCATCATCAAGTCGCTGCTGTTCAAGTAAACTCGCGTTGCGCGCGGCACCGCCGATGAGCGGCGTGGCCCGCAAACGCTCGATCGTCGGATCACCGCAACGAGGAAGCACCCATGCCTGCGAAGAAGCCCACGAAAAAAGCGCCAGCAAAGAAGCCCGCCAGAAAGCCGGCCGACAAGATGCCGCCGTCCCGCGTCTCGATTCTTGCCGAAGAGGAGCTCACGGGGGTCCAGCGCGCGCTGCTCGACTCGATCCGCTCCGGACCGCGCGGCGCCGGCACCACGATCCGCGGACCGTTCGCGGTGTTCCTGCACGCGCCGGCGTTCGGCGACTTGGCGCAACAGCTCGGCGGCTACTGCCGCTTCAAGACCGCGGTGCCGCCGCGGCTTTCCGAATTCGCCATCCTCGTCACCGCCAAGCTGTGGCGCGCGCAATATGAATGGTTCGCCCATGTGCCGCAGGCCGAGCGCGCCGGCGTCCGCAAGGAGACGATCCGCGATCTGCACCGGGGGCGCACGCCGACATCGGCCCCCAAGGACGAGCGCGCGATCTACGACTTCATCCAGGAGCTCTACAAGAGCCGGCGCGTGAGCGACAAAAACTTCAAGCGCGTGAAGGCCGTGCTCGGCGATGCCGCGACCATCGAACTGGTCGGCATCCTCGGCTATTACGTGCTGATCTCGATGATCCTCAACGTGTTTCGCATGTCGCCGCCGGAGGGCGAGCCGCTGCCGTTCGCGGAGACGTCTTCGAGATAATATATGGTGCCATATTACCGGAAGCTGCCGGCGCCAGGGTTCTCCCCGGATGCAGGCCGAGCCCGCGCCCGCACAAAATTTGCTCACGGCGGCCGAATGTCGAAAAAATAAGCAATCGTAGGTGCAACCGCGCGTGGCATGTGGTTTGCTGCTTGCTGCCGGTGTCGGGGACCCCCAGCGCGGAGGCATGCAATGAGACGTCGTGACTTCACCAAACTGGCTCTCGTCGGAGCCGTCGGCACCGTCGCGGCGCCCGCCGTGGTGCGGGCGCAGACCACCTTCAATTGGAAGATGACGAGCTTCTACGGGCCGAACGCGGCGTTCTATTCGACCGGCCCCGGCAGCGCCAAGGACCTGATCAAGCGCATCGACGACATGTCCGGCGGCCGCATCAACATCCAGTTCTACGGCGCCGGCGAACTCATTCCGGCGGCCGAGGGCTTCGATGCCGTCTCGGCGGGGACGGTCGAGATGAATTACGCCAACGCCTATTTCTGGACCGGCAAGCTCTTCGCCGGCCAGTATTTCACCGCCGTCCCGTTCGGCCTGAACTTCCAGGGGTTCAACGGCTGGATGTACGACGGCGGCGGGTTGGAGCTCTGGCGCGAAGCTTACGACCGCTTCAACTTGGTGCCGTTCCTGTGCGGCAATACCGGCGTGCAGATGACCGGCTGGTTCAAGAAGCCGATCGAGAAGGTGGATGACCTCAAAGGCCTCAAGATGCGCATTCCCGGCCTTGCCGGCCGCGTCTATCAGTCCGTCGGCGTGGATGTCCGGCTGCTGCCGCCGGGGGAAATTTTCCCGGCGCTCGAGCGCGGCGTGATCGACGCGGCCGAATTCGTCGGGCCCTATCTCGATCGCCAGCTCGGCCTGCAGCGCGCGGCGAAATATTACTACACCACCGGCTGGCACGAGACCGCGACCGGAAGCGAGCTGATCATCAACAAGGCTAAGTGGAATTCGCTGCCGCCGGATCTCAAGGCGATCGTCGAAAACGCCTGCGCGGCCTGCAACGTGATCAGCGAGGCGTGGTGTCAGAAAAACAACGCCGAGGCGATGGAGGACCTGATCAAGAACCAGGGCGTCATCGCCCAGCCCCTCCCCGACCCGATCGTCGAGGCGCTGCGCGCAGCCAATACCAAGATCATCGCCGACAACGTCGCCAAGGATCCGCTGACCAAGAAGGTCAACGACTCCTACATGGCCTATATGGCGAAATACAAGGTCTGGTCGAGCTACAGCGAGGCGGTCTACCACGCCAAGATTCTCAAGGGCTGACGTGGCTGCCGCTGAACGATTGGCCGATGGCATCGATACCTTCATCGAGGCCGTCGGCCGGGTCACCGCCTGGTCGTCCTTCGCGCTCGCCGCCGTCATGGGCGGCAACGTCCTGCTGCGCTACGTCTTCCATACCGGGACGGTCTGGTCACAGGAGCTCGAATGGCACCTGATGGCGCCGATTTGCCTGTTCGGGATGTCCTATGCGCTGCGCCATGGCGAGCATGTGCGCGTCGATGTCGTGTTCGCGAGCTTTCCGCAGCGGAACAAATATTTCGTCGAGTTCGTCTCGTCGCTGCTGTTGATGGCCATCTCGCTGATCGTGATCTGGCTCGCGATCAGCTACGTCAACCAGTCGTGGTCGATCGGTGAGGGATCGGCCAACCCGGGCGGCATTCCGGCACGCTACATCCTCAAGAGCCTCATCCCCATCGGCTTCGCGCTCATGTTCGTGCAGGCGTTCGGCAATGCCATTCGTTTCTATCTCTCCTGGCGGAGAGCCGCCTAATGCCGCTGAACGAGATCCTCGCGATTCTGATGCTCGTTTCGTTCTTCGTACTGCTGCTCGCGGGCATTCCGGTTGCGGTGACGCTCGCGACCGCGGGGCTGGTGTTCGGCTACATCGGGTTCGGCCCGCTCCTGTTCCACTTGCTGCCCAGTCGCATCTATGGGGTGGTCACCAACTACACCCTCATCGCGATGCCGCTGTTCGTGTTCATGGGGGTGATGCTGGAGAAATCGCGGCTGGCGGAAGACTTGATGGAGGTGATCGCCCATGCCGCCGGAAGTCTTCGCGGCGGGCTCGGTATCGGCATCATCGTCGTCGGCGTGCTGATGGGCGCCACCACCGGCATCGTCGGCGCGACGGTGGTCACGCTTGGCCTGCTCACGCTCCCGACATTGCTCCGCCGCAAATACGACAAGGGGCTCGCGTGTGGGATCATCTGCGCCTCGGGCACGCTCGGCCAGATCATTCCGCCCAGCCTGATCCTGATCCTGCTCGCCGACATTCTCAACGAGTCGGTCGGCACGCTGTTCGCCGCCGCCATGCTCCCCGGCCTGATGCTGGCCGGGATCTACATCGTTTATCTCCTCGGCCTCGGCTTCTTCCATCCCCAGCTGGTCCCGGCGGTCCCGAAGGAGGAGCGCGACCTCATCTCGGGAGCCGACCTCGCGGGCAAGCTGCTGAAGGTGGTTCTGCCGCCGATCACGCTGGTCGGGGCCGTGCTCGGCTCGATCATCGCCGGGGTGGCTGCGCCGACCGAAGCGGCTTCCATGGGCGCGCTCGGCGCCATCGTCGTCACCGCCATCGGCGGACGCATGTCCTGGGCGGTGTTGCGCGAGACAACCTACACCACCACCCGGATCACCGGGATGATGATGTTCATCCTAATGTGCGCGCAGGCGTTCTCGCTCGCCTTCCGCGGCTTGCAGGGCGAAAAACTCGTCCAGGACGTCTTCGCTTTCCTGCCGGGCGGCACCAGCGGCGCCGTCTGGTTCCTCATGTTCATCATTTTCGTTCTCGGATTCTTCATCGAGTGGATCGAGATTTCCTACATCGCCGTCCCGCTTTTCCTTCCGATATTCATCGCGGCGCACGTCGATATGGTATGGCTGGCAACGCTGATCTGCGTGAACCTGCAGACTTCGTTCCTGACGCCGCCGTTCGGATGGGCGCTGTTCTTCCTGCGCGGCGTCGCGCCGCCCGAGGTCTCGACCGGCGACATCTATCGCGGAATAGTGCCGTTCGTGGCGATGCAGCTCATCGCTCTGGTTCTTTGTTTCAGTTTTCCCGGCCTTGCATTGTGGCTGCCGAAAACGATCGGCTGGTGAACGGAACCCCGCACCTGCGGCGCGGTCAGGCCGAGGCCGGATAGCGGCGGCTGAGTTCCTTCTCGCGCAAGAGCGATTTCAGCACATCGGCGCATCCCACGGGCTCGAAACCGCGCGCGCGGTTCTTCTCCCCGATCAGGAACATGATGCGCTGGAGATCGATCAAGCGACGATAGATCTCGGCCAGCGGCATGGCCGGATGCCAGGCGCGGTCGAGCACGCCGCCGAGGCCGCAGATTTCCACGATGGCGAAATCTTTCCCTTGCTTCAGCGCATCGATCGACCCAAAGCGCAGATCGAACCGGCCGAAATGGAATTCGCGCATGCCGCGGGCGATGGCGTCGAGCTGCGCCTCGAGCTCCGGCGTGATGTAACGCCGCCCCTCGTGGCAGAGCCCATCCGCGCGCAACGTCAGCGAGAGCAGGCGGCCGCGCGCGCTGCCCGGCAGCCGCGCATAGAGCACCGAAGCCTTGCCGACCAGGGGAACGAAACGCTGCAGGATCAGCTTCTCTCCCGCGGGGAAATGCCGAAGATATTCGCACAGCTCCCCGACATCGGCGATCCTGCATGCGCCCCGACCGCCGCTATCGGGCTTGGCGATCAGCGGAAATGTCAGGGCCGCGGCGCACAAGGCTTCGCGCGCCCGATCGAGGTCGGCGTACAGCGTGCGAGATCCGCTGCCCCGCGTCACGCTGACGAAATCGGCGATCCATCGCCGCTCGTTCGCGGCGACATCCAGCAAGTAACCGCTCTTCGATTCACCCCACAGCCCGCCGGCCGGGTAGCAAGGATTTGCCACTGTCGGCAAAGTCAGCGACCGGTACCGCACGGCGAAGCCGATCCACGCGAGGATCAGCGGCAGATAGAACAAGCCGAACGGGATGCGCCGCATGGCCGGCCTCGCGTGACGGCCATTGTCGACGGCAACAGCGGCCTTCGAGCGGTCGGCGTCGGCCGGCAGCTCCTGGAACGTGAAGACCCGCCGCCGCACGAAGCCGATGGCCACCAGCACGCAAATCAGGAACGGCCAGGTCCACAGCCCGACGCGACTCTCGAGCGCATCTCCGAAGAACATCACGATGCAGAGCATGAGCGGCAGATAGAGAGCGGAAACGACCAAGCTCGCAGCGGTGAAACGCGCAAGCGGCACACGCGTCCACCCGCAGGCGATGAACGCAACGAACACCACGCCGGGCACCACGCGGGCGAGCGCCACGAGCCCGAACAGGTTGCGCTTGAACGCTTCGGCGAAGCCGCGAACACGATCGTCGACGGCGAACCGCGTCAGCCACGGCAGGTATCTGGCACCGGCGCCGATGCCATACAACACGAAGTCGCTCGCAACCATGCCGCCGTAGATGCACAGCGCCACGACCCCGACCGGCATGATGTCGTTCACCGCGACATAGGCGCCGAAGATGATGGCCAGGTCCTCATGCGCAAACGGCAGGAACAGAAGCGAGAAAAATTGCGCCAGCCACGAATAATCGTGGTCGGAGAAATGCAACAGAGCTGACAGAGCCTCGCTCATTTCGCGCTCGACAAGACGTGTTCTCCCGCCCGGCGCACATTCGCCGGCATCCGCCCCATTGTTCGGCGGCATTCTTATTCGATCGAGGTAACTTCCTCTGGGAGACAGGGACGTCGCTCGGGCGCCCTGCCTCGTAACTTTTTTGTAAATCTAGCCGCAAGAGGTCGGCCCCGACAAGGAACTTTCCGCTCTCCGATGCAATTTTTCTGGCGAGGGGCGTCCGGCGACGGACAAGTCCTGTGCGCTGCATCAAAGATGCGCTGCCGCTGCGAGCGCGAGCAGGGGTTTCACTTGAAATCCGCCGCCGGTGCGCCGATAGAGGCCGATATGAGACC